>CAJXVA010000125.1 GCA_913061055.1 uncultured Pseudomonadota bacterium | reverse complement strand
GTGGGCTCGGAGATGTGTATAAGAGACAGTATCAAACGCGAGGCCGCGATGCCCGAACGCGGACGCGTAGTGCATCGTGTTCTCGACATACTCCAGTGGCAGAGGGAACGGCTCTTCGGCGGCGTCGAACGCCACCGCCGGGGCGCTCCCACTCGCCGCCTCATCGAGGAAGTAGCGAGCGACCAAGCCCACGTCGGACAGCCCCTGGGAATCCTCGCCAGTGCTTGAAGCCGGATCTCCAGAGGTCGTCGTGTTGGTGTCGGAGTCGGACTCGGCTTCGGCTTCCGCTTCAGACTCGGCTTCGGCTTCCGCTTCGGCTTCGGCTTCGGCCTCAGACTCGGACAGCGTCTGCGCACCGCCGGAGGTGGCGAGGCTCGAGGGCCCGGTCTCCACCTGTGTCCCGACGCCGGGGCTCCCCGTGCTCGATGTCGTGACGGCCCCCAGTCCGCTCTCGGTGGCCGAGTCTGTCCCAATAGATGTCGCCTCGAACGAACACCCGAGCAGAAGACATCCCCACAGCACCCCCCTGCGCATCGAAGAACATCGTACCTGCTACCCTGCGGGCATGCGAGTTCCCGTCCTGCTCGCGATGCTGTCCCTGGGGGTCTTCGCGTGTCGGAGCACCGCCGACGGCGTCCCCGCGGAAGCCTCCGAGGCATCCTCGGAAGCTTCGGGCAGGCCTCCGGCCGAATCCGCCGAGGCCGCTCCGCGCGCGCCATCTCTGGATGCGGCCCTGGAGAGCATCACCGCCGAGGAACTTCGCGGACATGTGACCCGGCTGGCGTCAGACTCGATGCGAGGACGTGCGACCCCCTCGGCAGAGCTCGACGAGGCCGCGCAGTACCTCGCGCAGACCTTCGCCAGCAGCGGCATCTCCTCCGGACCTTCTGGCCACCGAAAACTCGCCGTCGCGTGCGGGCCGCGTGGAGAGGACGCCTTCAACGTGCTCGGAATGCTGCCGGGAACGACCGACGAGGTCATCATGGTGACGGCCCATTACGACCACGTCGGCGAGACCGCAGAAGGCGACGACCGCATCTTCAACGGAGCGAATGACAACGCGTCCGGAGTCGCAGCCGTGCTCTCGCTCGCCCACGCTTTGGCACGCGCGCCAACCCAGCCACGGCGAAGCCTCGCATTCGTCGCGTTCTGCGGAGAAGAACACCACTTCCTCGGTTCAACCGCGTTCGCGGCTGCCCCGCCGTTCGAGCTGGGCAAGGTCGTCGCGATGTTCAACCTGGAGATGCTCGGCCATCCCGACCCCGCAGATCCCCGGCGGGCGTGGGTCACGGGACATGCGTACTCGTCGCTGCACGAGTGGTTGGACCGCGGCGGAGCGAAGGATGAGGTCACGTTCGTCTCGGGCAAGGCGATCGGCCCCGTCGAAGGCAACGCGTTCGAGCGCTCGGACAACCTCCCGTTTGCCGCGCAAGGCGTGGTTGCGCATACGATCGCGGCAGGTCCGCTCGACGAGCACTACCACGCGGTCAGCGACGAGATCTCGCGGGTCGACTTCGAGGCGATGGTTCCCCTCGTCCGGTCGATCGCGCGCGCGGTCGATGAACTGGCACACAGCGAAGCGCGGCCGGTCTGGAGCGACGAGGCGCCCGGACGCTTCACTCGTCCAGCATCGAATACGTCTCGCCCGTAGCTTCGATCGACATCATCCACAGGCGCTGCGCGGCAACCTCGTCGTGAGAGGCGCGATTCGACTCCACTCGAACCGGGTACCCGCGGACCTGCCCCAGTCCTTCGGGCCCAAAGAACCCCCCACCGGCGACGGGCTCCCCCACCGCTGCGAAGACGCTGGGCATTGCGCCCATGCGGGCCGGCTGGGCGGCGAGGCGGTTGGTGAACTCGTAGAAGCGCCCAGCGAGTTTGGATCCAGACAGCCGCGGACCGACACCCTGCAGGTTGGTGGAGGAGTAGCCTGGGTGGGCTGCAACCGACCGGACGTCGGCGTCGACATTTCGAAGCCGGCGGTCGAGCTCGTAGCAAAACAGCAAGTTGGCCAGCTTGCTCTGAGAGTAGGCCTTCCACTTGTCGTAGCCGCGTTTGCCATGCAGGTCCTCGAACCGCATCGATCCGACTTTGTGCATCAGCGAACTGACCGTCACAACCCGAGCGGCAGGGGTCTCGAGCAGGCGGGGCATCAGGGCACCGGTCAACGCGAAGTGACCGAAGTGGTTGGTCCCAAGCTGCATCTCGAACCCGTCCGCGGTCTCGCTCCTTGGCAAGGCCATCACCCCGGCGTTGTTGACCAACACATCGAGCTTCGCGTGAGCGTCCTGGAACGACGTCGCAAACGCGCGAACCGAAGCCAGGTCCGCGAGGTCCAGTGCGATGAACTCGACCGAGGCCTCCGGGTGCTCGGCGCGAACCTGTTTGATCGCCGTCTCAGCTTTCGCTTCGGTCCGGCACGCCATCACGACGTGAGCCCCGCGCCCGGTGAGCAGGCGCGTCGTCTCGAGGCCCAGGCCGCTGTTGGCTCCGGTCACGACGATCGTCTTGCCGGCTAGGTCGGGAATGTTTGCCTCGGTCCAGGACATCGCGGCGCGAGTGTAGCGAGCACGCGCGAATGCGTCACCGCTGCAGCACGGCGAGCGACGTGTCCATCGTCAGGGGCGGGGTTTCCCGCATCAGCTCCCCGGTATCCACGTTCCGAATCCGCCACGGATGGGTCTGAAACGTGACGATCCCCCAGCTGCCCCCGGGGTCGACCCGAGCAAAGAAGATCTCGTTGCAGTTGTAGTCCACCCAATACACGTCGACCGCGACCCCAACGCAGTCGTTGTCGATCGATAGGTTTACGAGGTCCAGCGCTTCAAGCGAGCACACGGGCGGCGGCAGATCTGGGAGCACGAGATCCGAGCAGGTGCGCACCACCTCTCCGGTCGACGAATCGTCCCCGGTGGTGGGCGGCGCCACACCGCTGGTGGTCGAAGAAGGTTCTTGGGACGTCGACCCACCCGGATCCAGCCCCGACTCGGCGCCATTGCTCTCGGACCCACCCGGCCCGGTGCCCGCGGTCGTGGACGCTGTCCCGGCAGGGGAGTCTGAGTCGAGCGTCGTCGAGTCCGACTCGGTCTGTGGAGCGCCGGAGGTCCTCGGCCCGGCCGAGCCCGTGGAGTCCACGACCGGCCCCGCCGCGACGAATTCACGGCATCCCGGACCACACAGCAGCGGCAGCAACAGCCACGCCCAAGCACGCATCTCCCCCAGGATACCAAGGTCGTCCCTGGACGCTTCGGACGACGGGCGCTTTCGAGCCCTGCCCAGGTCGTGACCTCGACCGAGCTACAGGATGACCACAAACGCGGCCGTCCCCTGCAACGCCGCATGCGCCGCGGAATCCCGCACCACCACATGAATCGTCTGCGCACGCACGGAACCAGCCGCGAGGCGAACCGCGATCGGACTCATCACGTGCTCTTCAATGACCCGCTTGAGCGGACGGGCACCTCGCGTCGGATGCCAGCCGAGCTCGGCAAGTCGAACCCGAGCCTCCGGGTCCACGGAGAGGGTCAAGTCGCGGTCCCGGAGTCCCTGCCGCTTGCCGGTCTTGTTTAGCTCGAGGTCGACCACGCGCAGGATGTCTGCCCGCGAGAGCCGCCCAAACGGAACGACGTTGTCGATACGGTTGAAGAACTCGGGCCGAAAGTGTGCCCGGACCGCGCCAAAGAGCGCGTCGTGGGAGGAGTCGGGAGCGCCAAAGCCCGCGGCCGCCGATTTTTGCACGCCGAGGTTGCTCGTCATGACGACCAAGGTCATCCGGAAATCGACCAGGCGACCGTCACTGTCGGTCATACGCCCTTCGCCGAGCATCGCAAGCAACAGGTCGAAGACCTCGGGGTGCGCCTTTTCAACCTCGTCGAGCAGCACGAGCGAGAGCGGCTGGGCCCGGACCTGCTCGACCAGACTCTTGACCCCCTGCCCGACCGACAGCAGCCGCTGACCCGAGCCGGGCAACATGTACTCGCTCATGTCGAGCCGAACCATGCGCTCGCTGTCGGAGAACATGACCCGGGCGAGCTGCTTGGCGAGCTCGGTCTTGCCGACGCCCGTGGGACCGACCAGGAAGAGGCTTCCGATCGGTCGCTCCGGATCGCACAGGCCGGCCTTGAAGCGGGTCAACACGCCGGCCGCGGTGTGGCATGCCCCATCCTGACCGACAACGCCTTCTCGAAGGCGCGAGGCGATCTGCTCCCGCCCCGCCACCTCTCGATCGGAGATCAACGCGAGCGGCAGTCCGGTGGACCGCGCGAACGCCTCCGTGACCGCCTCGGCGTCCAGCTCATGGGGGCCCTCGCTCGGTTCCGTTTGGGCGAGCCAGTCGAGGAAACGAAAGCCCTTGCCCGGGAATCCGCGATCGCGAGCAAAGAACTCCAGGAGCTGCACCATCGTACGCAGCGCCTCACCGGAAAAGGTTCGGTCGGCGTCGAGCCGAGCCTGATACTCGGCGAGCCGATGTGGCATCACGGAGCTCGTCGTCGGTTCCACCCGGACGACGAGGAACTGAGACACGAACGCGGGGTGTTGGGCGCTGAGGCGCTCATACTCCTCGACGTTGCATTCCGCGATCACGACAAGCTCGCCGACCCGCATCGACACGGACAGCATGTCGGCGATCGAGGTGCTGGTCTGCGTGGCGCAGATCGGAGCCAGCCGGTCGACGTACAGGACATCCCGTGACGCGGAGAGTTCTTCGATCAGGTCGAGGCACCGCTGCTCCCACTCCCCGAGGTACTTCATCCCCGCGACAATCCGCTCTGCGCTGCTCGCCCAGATCCGCGGGGCATCCGCCCCTTTGCGCCCCAAGAGCCGAGCCAGCGCCCGAACCCAGGTGGATTTTCCCGCCCCCGGAGGTCCGACCAACAAGACCGAGCGCGGGTGCTCGCCGACAAAGAGCTCGACGTAGCGCGGCTCGACGACATCGCCGATCACCGGGCGGCGCCGGCTCTTGCGCTCGGCCGCCGTCATGTCCTGCGCAACCGCATCGAGGGTGGTCTGGTCCTCGGACCCAACCGACCCATTCGAGGCTCGAGTCCTGTTCGCGTACGGCGGCGTCCACGAGACGATGCGTTCATCGGTGAGCCCCCGAAAGTCGAACATCGAGCGCGCTTCCTCGCCCAGCATCGACTGACCGATCGCTTGCCGAATGACCGCGGGCGCCATCTCGACATCCTCGAGCACGAACCACCAGCCGAAGCGGGGGAGCATCACCAAGGCGCCCCCACCCTGCTGCTCCGTCCACGCATAGGTCACCTGGAGCGGAATGGTCTGCTTGCCGATGACCGTGCGCTTCTTGATCACCCGCTGCGGGTTGACCTGTACCTTCACGCGACGGACCTTGAGCGTCTCCTCCCACAGGAACTCTTCCACGGGCTCGACCGCCTCTTCGAGCGCCAGCGTGAGCTGGGAGAGCACGACCTCCTCGGTCGGACCGTGCCCGGCCAGCGGCGAAGACAGGCTGCCGCTGCGGGAGAGCAACCGCCCCGTATGGCTGCCATCGTGGTGCGTGACCATGTGAACGCGATAGGTCGGACGAGCCATCAATCTTGCTCCTTTGCGTTCATCGACGCACCCATCCGCAGCAGCCAGACCGTATCCAGAGCCTCGCGCAGGCTCGCGCTCCGCCCTCGATACGCGTACATCAGCGGGTAGTCCTCGACGTCGATCCACGCCAGCGCACCGGGTGTGGGCGGGTCGAACGTGTAGCGCCGCACAATGGGGAGCAAGGCGTCGGGGTTGGTCGGCGAGGCATCCCCGTTTTCGATCGCGGTCGAGAATGTGTTGCGGGCCGCCTCGAGGCCATCGAGGTGCTCGCCCAGACCGGCGCCGTACCCGGGCAAGGCTCGGACCCGCACGACTTCAGTGCCGCCGCTGACCGAATCGCGAACGTGCGAGCCCTCTTCGGGACCATAGAACGCCTGGGCGCCCGGGCCCACGATCCGAAGCAGTGCCCGACGTGCCGTGGGTACCACCGCTTCGGGGTGCGGGTACCGACGCCCGGCATCATCGACGATCAGGCTGGCTTCCACCTCTCCACGACCGCCTCGATACGCCTGCAGCAACCAGTCGAACAGGCCCTGGGCCGACTCGCCAAACCGAGACACCCGGTGAACACCACTGACCCGCGTGAGCTCCAATAGAACCACGTGCGCGGCCGGATCGGCGCCACGCTCGACCGCGCGCTCGAGAAACCGAAGCGTGCCCAGCGTGCGAAGAAAGTCCTGGCGTCCCTGCAACGGCAGCGAAGGGCCACGCTCGCGCCCCAGCACCCGGATCTGCACTTCCATGCCGCCCCAGGCTTCCCGTCTGGACTCCGTCGCAAACGACTCGTGCTCCACGATCTCGCCTTCGTAGTCGGCACGCTCGTCGAGCGATCGCGAACCGGCAAGCATCGGGTCGTACTCGAGCTGCATCCGCAGGTCGTCGGCCAAGCCGCGGACTTCGGCCTGCAGGGCCTCCAGGTCGGCCGCATCGGACACCCCCTCGGCCCCCTGGCGCACGACCTCGTCGCTCAACGTCTTGCGAAGCCGCGCCAGGGCGTCGGATTCGGTCAGGCGCTCTGCGTCCACCAGCGCAGCGGGGACCTCGGCGCGCAACTGTTTGCCGGAGAAGGTGAGCGCCGCCTCGAGCGGGCTGCTCGACCCGAACGCCTCCGCTTCCGCCAGCGTCTCGGTGTGGAGCGCAAGCGCGCCGTCCCGCTCGAACAGCAACAGCATGCGCATCGCCGAGGCCTCCGCAGCGGCGAGGGAATCCGCCAGAAGGCTGCCGACGTTCGACTCGAGGTAGCGCTTGAGGGAGCGAGCACCATCTTTGGCTGCAAACCCCTCCCGCACGACCCGGGCCACGACGCTGGGCGTGTAGCGAACGAACACGTTGCGCTCGAGCAGGCCTCGGCGCGAGAGGAGCTTGTCGAGTTCACGACGCGCGATGCTCGAAGCCGCCTCGCGTGAGAGCGGGTTGTACTGGACGACGTGGTCGATGCGGTTGAACAGCTCGGGTGGGAAGAACGCCCGGACCGCCGCCCCCACGTCGGAGACATCGGGACCCTCGCCCCCAAATCCGACCGAAGGGGTCTTCTTTGCGCCCAGGTTCGACGTCATGATCACGACCGTGTGCGTGAAGTCGACGCGTTGCCCGGCTGCATCGGTGAGACGGCCGTCGTCGAACAGCTGAAGCATCAGGTTGAGCACCGAAGGGTCCGCCTTCTCGATCTCGTCGAGCAGCACCACCGAGAACGGCTGGGCGCGAACCTTGGCGGTCAGGGTGCCTTCGGGGTTGAAGCGGTCCCCGATCAATCTCGAGGGCGCGTCCGGGGTGCCGTACTCGCTCATGTCGAACCGCAGCAGGCGCGCGGTCGTCCCGTAGAGATAGTCGGCGAGGCACTTGGCCATCTCGGTTTTTCCCGTCCCGGTGGGTCCGGTGAACAAGAACACGCCGAAGGGACGGCAGGGGTCTGTGAGCCCGACCTTGATGCGCAGCACCACATCACGCATCGCGACCACGGCGGCTTCCTGCCCCATGATCTGCGAACGCAGCTGCTGGGACACCGACTCGGGATCGAGCGGACGCTTGGCATCGAGCAGCACCGCCGGCATGCCTGTGCGGCCCGCGAGGTGCCCGATGACCTCCGCTGCGCCGACGTCGGGGCGCCGCATCATGCTGCCGAGTTGCGCATCGAGAAGCGAACGCGGGGGCGCGGGGCGGCTCCCACCTCGCTTGGGTGTGGGTCCCCAGTGCCCGGTGGCCATGCGAGCCTCGACGGCCTTTTTTGCCTCGAGCAGGCCGCAGCTGACCTTCGAGCGGTATGCCTTGATCGCCAGGATCTTCTTGCCGAGCTTCAGGGCCTCGTCGGCCTCCCGCAGGTTGACCGGGCCTTGCGTGTCGCCCGTCGCGAGCTGCCGCAGCAGATCCAACGCCTTGCCCGGCTGCGCCCCCGCTCCGCCCAGGCTCCCGCCCAGATCGTGCAGCATGCGGAAGATCAGGGGATCGAAGGCAACACCACGCTCGCGCTCATATCGTCTCGCCTCCTGAACCAGCATGCGCAGGGTCTCGTCGCGCGGTGTCGGCTCGACGAACACGGTCGTGAACGCCGCTGCAAACCCCGGCGCCTCATCCTGTAGCTGAGCGAGTCCTTCGGGTGTGCACTCGGCGAAGGCCATGAGTTCGCCGCGCATCATCGGGCCGCGGAAGAACGTCGCAAGCGCCCGATCGCTGCCGCGGGTCTGCCCGATGCGGCCCCACCCGGCGATGTCCTCGATCCACAGCACGCCGCGATACTTGCGGCAGGCCTCGACGATGTTGACGCACCGTTCCTCCCACTGGCCCAGATACGACATGCCAGCGATGAGACGCTGGCCCCGGATCTTCCAGACCTTGTGGATCCGGTCCAGGTTCCGATGGGAGGGGTAGTCGTCGGCACACAGCAAGTCCGCGACCAGTTGTTGGAGCAGGCAGCTCTTGCCCGCCCCCGAGGGTCCCACCAGCAGCACGGGCTTCTTCTGCCGGCCGCACACGAGCTGAGCCAACGTGTCGCGAATCGGGACGCGAGGGATGACGGGGTCCGCCACACCATCGACCAAGTGCATCGTGACGCACGAGCCCAGCCGGCCGAGAAGGGCCTCGCCCGTCGGCCCGGAACCTCCGCCCAACAACGCTGGAGGCTTGTCCTTCTTCTTGTCGAGTTTGGCGTCCAGCGGTTTCGGCGACACCGAGAACGCGACCAGCTCGAGCTTGTCCTTCTTCTGGGATTCCAGCGACGACAGCTCGTCCTCGTGGAGCTCCGACCACGCCTTTTGGAAGAACGCTTTGGCTTCATCGGCAAGCTCGCGTCCTTCTTCGTGGACAAACCACGCGTCGGGGCGCAACGGGTGATACGCCACGTAGATCGGACCCGGCACCGCCGCCCCGCGGGTCCGGGGCTCGACGACGATCGGGACGGTTCCGTAGAACCGCGAGCGCGCGCCCCCGTCCCGCATCGAGAGGTCCAATCGCACCGAGTGCAGGCGCCGTCCTCGAACCGTCTCGAGGGCCTCGAGTTCGTGCGGGAACAGCTTGGCGCTCCGCTTGCGCATCCCGTCCATCAACCGCTGCCGGGCCTTGGCAGCGCTGGTCGCGACCACGGTCGTGCAAAACGGACCGACGCCGACCGTCGTCCACTGAACGCGGCGACCCGTCGCCCGAGAAAACACCGAGAGTCGCACCTCCATCTCAGTCCTGCTCCTCTTCGAGGGCGGCCGCGGCCCGCTCGGCAAACTGCACTCGTTCCAGGGCGGCGGCGTAGTCGGCGATCTCCTCGAACACGAACGTGCAGCGGGGCTCGTCGTGCGCCACATGCCACCGCCCGTCCTGCACCGTCCAGCTTCGGGCAGGCGTCTCCCGAAGGAGTTCATTGGGCTTGCGAGCCACCGGGATCAGGTAGGCATCCCCCTTGAACGGTTTCGGCGGGCACAGCATGGTGAGCGGGATGTCGTAGGCGTCGCTCATCATCGACAGCTCCAGCACATCGACCCGTTCATCGTCCGCACGCTCGAAGTGCCACCCCCCCGCTTCGTATCTGAGCAGCTGCTGGGCGAGAGTCCCGCGGACGCGAATCAAGACCTCCGACCACCGAGAACGCGCCTTCGCGGACTCGGTGTCCCGACGCTCTCGCCACCACGCGAGCGTACGCGGAGGCCCGTACCGCGACTTGGCGGGCCATCCTTCCTCAGACTCCGGGTCCCCGGCGCGATGCACCGTGACATCCCATCCGCGAGCGCGCGAGGCCGCGTCGATGATCGACAAGAAGTCGTGAACCCCACGCCCGCCGGCCGAGCGTGCAAACAAGCAGATGCTGTCACCGCCTTCAAACGAGGCCACCAGTCGAACGAATGCCCGTTCGAACAAGGCAAACGCCTCGAGCGCTTCGGCGGCGAAAAGGTCCGCATCCGCCCCCTCCAGAACGGCCGCCATCGCGAGTTCTTCGGCGTCGGCAATGGCGTCTGCGTGTTCCGTCGCCTCACCCATCACGCCTTGCAACAGCCCGAGTTCGGCTGCGGTCCGGCCCGCGGCTCCGGTGATGTCCCCCGGCTTGGCGCCGGCGAGGTCGGCGATCAGGTAGTTGATGCGTTCGCGAATCGTTTGGACGCTGGGTCCGTACATGCACCGGTCGGCCGTACGGCGCAACGCAGCGACAGAGGCGAGTTGGTGCACGCCTTGTCGTCGTTGCGCACCCAGCGGGCGCATGACGGAGATCGACAGGTCCTTCGACTCTTCGAGCGCCTCGCGGGTGAACCCTTCCCCCAGTTCCGCAGGCTCGTCGCCGGGCCGCGAAACAGAGAGTACGGCGCCATCCAGAACTTCGGCGTGGGTCGCCATCACAGCGGACACCGGACCGACCAGGGCGGATTCGAGATGCCGCCGGAGCGCGCGGGCTCCATAGGCCGCCGAATACCCGGCTTCGGCCAAGCCATCGAGTGCCTGCCCGGAGACCTGCAGGGTGGTCGCTCGCCCCAACAAGCCGTCGCGCTCGACGACCTTTCGCATCGCGACTTCGGCCACCGCCGAGACCTCGCTTCGCTGCAGCGCCGAAAACGGGATCACGCGATCGATTCGACCGACAAACTCGGGCCGAAAGTGTTTGTCGACTTGCTCGAGGTAGTAGGCGGCGATCGCTTGGGGCTCATCGGTCGCGGTGGATCCGAACCCGGCATCGGGCCGCCGAAAGGCCGCGCCCAGGTTGCTGGTCATGATGATGATCGCGTTGTTGAACCAGGTGGTCCGGCCGCGCGCATCCGAGAGCCGACCTTCGCCGCACACCTGCAGCAGCAGATCGAACACGGCGCTGTGGGCCTTTTCGATCTCGTCGAGGAGAATCACGCAAAACGGCTGCTGCCGAACGCGGCGGGTCAGCTCGCCCTCTTCGCGCAGCGTCCCGCGGATGAGCCGATCGGCCGCGAGCGGGTCCATGTACTCGGACATGTCGAAGCGGACCATCCGATCTCCACTCCCGAACAGGAACTGCGCCAGGGTCTTGGCGACTTCGGTCTTGCCGACCCCGGTCGGTCCGATGAACAGGAAGTTGGCCAGCGGCTTCCCCGGGGGCTGCAGGTTCGCCTTCACCATGCACACGGTCTCGGCGACCCGGCGCACCGCCTCTTGCTGTCCAATCACCCGGCGGGCGAAGAAGCGCTCGACCTCCTCCAGCTTCACCGCGCGGTCCTCCTTGAGCAGGAACAGTGGGATTCCGGACCGGGCCGAGAACGCCTGATACACCTGCGCGGGTCCGATGGGCTTGGGTGACCCATCCCCGGTCACCTCGGCCTCATGGATCGCCCGCAGTTCGTCATGAAGACGAATCGCTTTGCCGGGAAAGGCCTCGTAGGCGAGGTAGCGGTCGCAAAGATCGAGCAGCGGAGTCAGGGCCGACTTCGAAAGCGATGCACGATGCGGCTCATGCGTGCGCGCATGCGCGGCCCGAGCCTCGAGCACGGGCCCGGTGGCGTCCTTGCTCAGCGGCTCCACCGTGACCCGCGACAGCGCCGCGAAGAACCCAACGTGCATTTTTTCGTAGTGCGAGACCTGCTCGGGGGTGAGCTCGCCGACCACCCGCACCCGGTCCTGCGTGATGTACGGCAGCATCCCGGACACCATGTCGCCGATCTCCCCAGGCCGACCCGAGAGCAAGTCACCGAGGTTGTCGAAGTAGACGATCGCATCGAGGTCCTCGGCCGCCTTCATCACGTCCGCGACCCGCTGCTCGAGCTCGCCGAACCCGGACTGACCCGCGACGAGTTGTGCCCCGGAAGTCGCGATGACCATCCGGCCGCCGAGCGGATCGGGGCCGCTCCCGTGTACGGCACGCGAGACCAACCCGTGCATCAGCGCCGACTTCCCGGCCAACTCGCGCCCCACCAGCAGCACACTGAGCCGTTCGCCACCTCCGAGCAGGCCGGACAGGACGTCGATCTCGTCGGTGCGACCAAGGACCTCGGGCTGGCGTCCTTTGCCGTGCAACGCTCGCAGCGAGGTCCCGATCTCTGCGAGCAGCTTCTCCCCTGCTGTGCGCTCCCGGCTCTTGGCTCGCTTGCGCCGGGCCGATGCGCGCGCGCCCGCGTCGGCGGCATCTTCCCGACTGACCAACAGCTTGAGTTGATGCAGTCCGTGCCGTGCGGCCGGCAACCGAGCGAATAGCTCGGCGGCCGACAGATCTTGGACCTTGGCCGCCTTCTGTGCCGCCTCCACCACGATGCGATGGAGATCGTCAGCCTGCTCGACGTACGCGAACGTCTCGAGCGGAAGGATCTGGACCCAGAACGCGCGGTCCTGCGGGACGACCACGCACGCGACGGTGACGGGTTCGGTGACGGCGATTCTCCGCGGCAGATCGGAGCGGCTGAGCACCACCGGGACCTCCAGCATCGTCGCGTCGGCGGACAACGAAAACCCTGCCAGCGTGGACGCAGGGGCCTTCTCCAGGTAACGGGTGAGGAAACGCTCCTGCTGCTCCAGCGCCGCCTCCACCGAGGTCGCGCGGCTGGCCAGCTTCGGGTCGCTCCACGGGTAGGCGTAGACGCCACCGCTGCTCATCTCCCGCACCACGATCGTCGCGTCGAGCTCGACTGTGGTCGCCATCGCCGCCGAGCGTACCCGAGTTTGGGCACCTCGTGCCGCCTGCTAGTCTCGCGCGGTGATGGCTCGGCTTGGATTGAACTCGACTTCGGCGCTTCTCCTTCTCGCGCTCATCGGCGCTCCGGCGTGCAGCGACGACAGCGAAGCGAGCGAGACGATGAACGAAGGCGGAACCGAAGCCGGTTCCACCGGGATGCCCGCCACGACCGGACCCGCGGCCTCCACCGGCGTCGTGGAGACCGACAGTGGAAGCGCGGACGAGAGCAGCACCGGATCGGACTCCGACGACGGGCCGCAACCCTCGGGACCGGACAACGCCATCGACCCCGCCGCGCCCGGGCCCTATCAGGTCGGCGTCATGACGGTGGAGTTCGTCGACCCCACGCGCGAGGACGGACGGACCCTGGTCACCGAGATCTGGTACCCGGCCACCGACGACGCCATCGGCATGGACACCGTCACCTACGCCCCCGAGGACATCTTCCGACCCGACGCCATCGAAGTGTTGGGCAACGACATCACCTCGCAGATCGTCACGACGGCCGTTCGAGACGCGCCCATGCGCAGCGACGACGGCCCCTACCCCGTTGTGTTCTTCAGCCACGGCTCGGGCGGCATTCGCATGCAGTCCACCTACTACACCGTGGACATGGCGAGCCACGGCTACGTGGTGGTCTCCCCCGACCACATCGGCAACACGCTCAGCGACATCATCGTCACCGGCGACCTCACCACCGCGGACCTCGCCGAGAGCCTCGGAAACCGCCCGCTCGACCTCTCGTTCGTGCGCGAAGAACTCGAGCTCCTCGAGGCCGGGGACCCTCTGTCCGAGATCATGGACTTCGAGCATGTCGGCGTGACCGGACACTCCTTCGGTGCGCTCACGTCCCTGCGCTGGATGGGACAAGGCGCGGACGTCGATGCGGTCGTCGCTCAGGCGCCCCCGAGCATGGAGCTCAACTGGCTCGCGATCTCGACCCCGCTGGCCGACTTCACGACCCCGATCCAGCTTCAGGTCGGCGGCACCGACCTCACCCTTCCCGCCGAAACCAACGCGGACACGGTCTGGGAGGCGGCCTCCGAGCCTCGCTCGCGGATGACCTTGAGCAACGCCGGACACTTCACGTTCAGCGACATGTGCAGCCTCAACATCGCGGACATCGAGGCCGTCGCCGAACTCGGGGTGTCCTCAGCGCTCGAGGACGGCTGCACCAAGGAGAATACGGACCCCGAGATCGCGGGCGCCGCGATCCGCCACTACGGGATCGGCTTCTTCAACGTGTACCTGCGCGGTTCCACCCCGACGCTCGATTTGCTCACGCAGGAGGCCGGAGAGGCGATTGCAGGCGATCTGGTCACGTGGGAAGCCGAGCTTTGAATACCTAGACCCACACCCCGTCTTTCACTCCAGCTACGGCACGGGTGAAGGGATATCGTTCGCGGGGGTGCATTCGACGCAACACTACGGAGCCGACCGGGGCGGCATCGACACCCACGCGGACGTCGAGGTCACGCTCGCGGACGGCGAGTCGGGTCCTTCCCAGGCCGTATCGCCGTTCGAGCGCGGCGAGACCCTCGGTCGCTACGTGGCGCTCGACACCCTCGGCTCGGGCGGCATGGGCATCGTCCTGTCCGCGTACGACTCCAAACTCGACCGGCGAGTCGCGCTCAAGCTTCTACACCCCCACACCTCCACCGACCCGGAGAACCACGCACGGCTGATCCGGGAGGCGCAGGCGCTTGCGAAGCTCTCCCACCCGGGCGTGGTCGCCGTCTACGACGTCGGCGAGATCCGCGGGCAGGTTTTCATCGCGATGGAGTTCATCGACGGCCCGAACCTGCGCCGCTGGTCCCACGATGCGGAGCGCAGCACCGCCGAGGTGATCTCCGTATTCCGCGACGCTGCCCGCGGGCTGATCGCGGCACACGACGCCGGCATCGTTCACCGGGACTTCAAGCCAGACAACGTTCTCATCGATCCCAAGGGCCGGGCGCATGTCACCGACTTCGGACTGGCTCTCGAGTCCTATGAGGTCGTCCCGAGCCTTTCGTCCTCCTCACAGTCTGGGTCGCGGTCGAGTTCGTCGCGTCTGACCGAGACCGGCATGGTCATGGGCACCCCCGCATACATGCCCGTCGAGCAGCACGCCGGGAAGCCCACCGATCATCGCTCGGATCAGTTCTCGTTCTGCGTTTCGTTCTACGAAGCACTGTACGGAGTCCGGCCGTTCTCCGGGACCAACGGGACCGAACTGTGCCTGTCGATCAAGCGGGCCGAGATTCCCCCGCCCCCGCCCGGCGTCTCCGTCCCGCGTCGAGTCCATCGCGCGATCGTCAAGGGACTCGCGGTCAAGCCGGACGGGCGTCATCCTTCGATGCGCGCATTGCTCCGCGCGCTCACGCCACCGACGCGAAACCGCCGGACCTGGATTCTCGGCGGACTCGGAGGCCTCGCTGTCGGAGCCGGTGTCGTCGCCGTCGCCGAGCCGCCGAAGCGCCCGTGCTCGTCATTCGAGAGCTCCATCGGGGAGGTCTACGGCAACGAACAGGAGTCCGCGATTCAAGCCGCGTTCGAAGCCACGAAGCTGGCCTATGCCGGGCCGTCCTTCGAAGCAACATCACGCACGCTCGACACCTTCACCCAAGCCTGGGCCGCCGCGGCGAAGGACGCCTGTCTCGCGACCGAACGGGGCGAGCAGTCCGACCACATGCTCGACCTGCGCATGAACTGCCTCGGCCGTGCCCGCTCGGGGCTCAGCGCGACGGTTGACGTCCTGCGCGAGGCCAACCCGGAGGTGGTCCACCACGGCGTCGCCTTGGCTTCGAGCCAAGCCGAACTCGAGCTGTGTGGCGACCTCGAGGCGCTGCAGCGCACCGCTGTCCTCCCTCGGGATGCGGAGGAAGCCGCCGAGTCCGAGCGGCTGTTCGCCGTGCTCGACCGGATCGAGGCGATGCGCAGCGCGGGCAACAAAGAGGACGCCAAGATGCTGTACGCGGACTACGAGACCCGCCTGGCCGACAGCTCGTTTCCCCCCGTCGTCGCCCTCGCGGCCTGGGTACGTGGGCGGCTGGTCGGGACCGACAACAAGGCGCCCGAAGCGATCACGCACTTCAAGCGCGCCTACCTCGTCGCCCTGGAACACGGCATGGACGGGCTCGCCGCCAAGGCAGCGAGTTCGCTCGGTTTCTACTACTCGGAGTTCCAAGTCGACTTCGAGCAGGCCGACCACTACCTCGGTGTCGCAGGTGCGCTTGCCAAGGCATCCGGGTCGGCGCACGTACAGGCAGCCGTGGCGGGCAACCTCGCAGCGCTGCGGGGGCGGCAGTCTCGATACGACGAAGCCGTAGAGGCCGCCCGCGCGGGATTGACGTTGGCGCAAACCCCCAACGCCCCGCGCCCCCTCATCGTCGCCGAGGCCTACGTCGCTTTGGCGAACACCCTCCGATACCGTGACGGACCCAAGGCGGCACTTCCGATGTTGCTCGAGGCACGGGATTTTGTCCTGTCCGAGCTCGGCTCGACCCACCCGGTCCTCGTCAGAATCTATAGCGAACAGGCCGGCGTCGCCCGGGAGCTCGGCGACTACGACGATGCCTTCGTCCACGCGAGCGCTGCCCTCGAGCAGGCACGCGCGGCCTACGGTGAAGGCAGCCTGGACGAGGCCTACGAGCTCGCCAACCTCGCAACGATCGCGGGGTCGCTGGGGCGCAAACAAGAGTCCCTCGACATGTTGGCGCGCGTCAACGAAGTCTTCGCCCGCGAGCAGGGAGAGACCCACCCCGTGCGCGCTGCGGTGATGAACAACCGGGCCATCATCTTCACCGAGCTCGAGGAGTGGGACAACGCCGAGGCTGCGTTCTTGGGCGCACTACGGATCGCACAGGCCAATGCGGACGGGCCAGACGCGATGTCCGTCACGCTCAACCGAAATCTCGCGCTGGTCGCCATCGAGGCCGAGCAGTTCCCGAAGGCGAAGAAGTACGCCGAGGCAGCCCTGACCGCAGGAGTCCTCGTGCACGGTGAAGAGCACATGGAGACCGGCGTCACGTACAACGTGTTGGGACGCATCGCCTTGGGCCAACAGGACTTCCAGTCCGCGCGGGCGTCCATGCGGCACGCCATCGAGATCGGGCACGACCTGTTCTCGGAAGAGGCTGCATTTCGCTTCTACCTTGCGCGTGCCCTCGTCGAAGACCCAGCATCGACCGCGCAGGAACGTCGCGAAGGCTTGTCGCTAGCCCGGGCCGCCGAGAAGGAGATCGCCAAGGCGACCGATCTCGAGGGCACCCACAACGAGATCCTCGAATGGCTCGACGAGCACGATCGGGGGTTCAGCCCCGGCTGAAGGGCGGCAGCGATGAAGACCTACGGCTACGAGGGCCCCGAGCAAGCGACGCGCACCGATGCGGAGGTGACGCTGGCCGGCGACTTGGACTCCCCCGAGCCGCGCGCTCCCTTTGAGCGGGGTGAGTCGTTGGGGCGGTACGTCGTGATCGATACCTTGGGCGCCGGCGGCATGGGCATCGTTCTGGCCGCGTACGACACCACGCTGGACCGACGGGTCGCCCTCAAGCTGCTGCACGCGCACACTTCGAGCGACCCGGAGAACCATGCCCGCCTGCTTCGGGAGGCCCAGGCGCTGGCCAAGCTCTCCCACCCACGGGTGGTGTCGGTCTACGACGTCGGCGAGCTCCGAGGCCAAGTCTTCATCGCGATGGAATTCATCGACGGGCCGAACCTGAGGCAGTGGCTTCGGGAAGAAGAGCGGACTCCCGCTCAAGTGCTCAAGGTCTTTCGAGGTGCGGGGAAAGGCCTGCGAGCAGCCCACGACGCCGGTATCGTCCACCGCGACTTCAAGCCAGACAACATCCTGATCGGGGCTGACGGCAAAGCCTACGTCACCGACTTTGGCCTGGCCCTCGAGGCCAACATCGCCCCCGAAGCCTCGCGTCCTGGCACTTCGTCCCGCTCCGCGTCCCCGCGGCTGACCGAGACCGGTGCCGTGATGGGCACCCCCGCCTACATGCCGATCGAGCAGCATGCCGGCCTCACGACCGACCACCGCTCCGACCAGTTCTCGTTCTGCGTCTCCCTCTTCGAGGCGCTTCATGGGCTGCGTCCATTCTCCGGCGCCAACGCCAACGAGCTCTGCCTATCGATCGGGCGGGCCAACCTTCCGGCATCTCCCAGCGCTGTCCCTCGCAGGGTCCGGCGCGCCCTCGTGCGGGGGCTCTCCGCCAAAGCCGAGGACCGCTTTCCATCGATGCGGGCCCTGCTTCGCGCACTCGCGCCCCCCACTCGCAGCAGTCGCACGTGGATCTTGGGCAGCGTGGGGGGCCTCGCCATCGGTGCCGCGGTCGTCGGGCTTCGCGACCCCTCGGATCGTCCCTGCGCATCGGTTGGGGACCGCGTGTCCGACGTCTACGGACCGCAGCAGCGACAACAGCTCCTCTCCGCCTTTGCAGCGACTGGGTTGCCCTACGCCAAGACTTCATCGGACGCGACGGCCGCCGCGCTCGACATGTTCGCGACGCGGTGGGCGGCATCGGCAAAGTCGGCATGCCTCGCAACCGACCGAGGGGAGCAGTCCGGCGAGATGCTCGACCTCAGAATGCTGTGCTTGGACCGGGGACTCCTCGCCCTGTCCGCGACCGTCGAGATTCTCTCGAGCGTCGAACCGAACGAGGTTCGGCAGTCCGCGAGGATCGCCTCGGGTCTCCCGGACCTGGCCTTGTGTGAAGACCTCGAAGCCCTCCCCAAGCTCGCGATTCTCCCGGCCACCCCACAACAGACTCGCGATGCCGAGACGCTGCTGCCCATCGTGGATCGCATCCGCGTGCTCGTCATCGCCGACCGGCTGGAAGAAGCGCAGACGCTCCTCGACGCGCACACCGAAGAGCTGGAGGGCAGCACCTACCCGTTCGTGCAGACGCTGCACCGGACGTGGCAGGGCCGTCTGCTGCTCGAGCGCCGCGACAAGAAGAGCCCCGAGGTCCTCACGCAGGCACACCTGCTCGCGCTGGAGCATGGACTCGACTCCCAGGCCTCACGCACGGCAACCGCGTTGGGCTCATGGCACTCCGGCAAGAAGGAGTTCGAGGCGTCGATCCGGTGGTTCGAGTCCGCGACTGCGCTAGGCCGCGCTGCGGGGTCGAGCCGGCTGCAAGCGACCGCGGCTGCGACGTCGGCTGCCGTGTACTCCGAAGCGGGTCGCCATGACGATGCCATCGCCCGCACCCAACACGCACTCGAGTTGACCGAAAATGACGGGGCCTTTCCTGCCAGAGCGCGGGCAGAACTGCTCCTGTCGCACGCAGAGGCCCTGGTCCGCAGAGACGGCCAAGATGCCGGTACCGCGGAAGTCGAGGAAGCCCGAGCGCTCATCGCCCAACTCGACGACGACGCTCCTGTCATCGCGACGATCGAGACAAGACTGAGCGAACGCGCGGCGCTCCGAGGCGACTACGCCGCAGCCTTCACACATGCGGAGGAAGCTCTGAGAGTCACCGAGCTTCACCACGGCCGTGATTCTCTCCGCTACGGAGCCATGCTCACCAACGCCGCCATCTCCACCCGGGAGCTCGGGAGAGTCGATCAAGCGTTGGCCAAACTGACGCAGGCGTACGAGATCTTCAACGGGCCTCGCAAGTACGCCCCGGGAAGGGCGCAGGTCCTGATCAACATGTGCAGCCTGCTGGCTGTCGAGGGTCGCGATGGAGAGCTCCGTCGACGGCTGGACGAGCTCGCGCTGCTGGTCGAGGAAGAACACTACGAGGAGACCGAGATTCAGGCGCTCGAGGTCCAGATCAGAGCGTCTCTCGAGCTGAGGGAGGGCAACATCGAAGCGGCCCGAACCCACGCCAGCAAGGGCCTGAAAATCCTCGAGAAACAGTACGGAGACCTGCACTATCGGCCCTCCGACGCGCGGATGATCCTCGCCAACGTCGAGCTCGAGGCCGGCAACCATGCCACCGCAAAGCGCCTGATCGAGCGCGCCCGCGAGTCCAAGACGACGATCCCTGCCGATCGAGCCCTGAGCTCTTTCGTACTCGCGCGGATCCTCTGGGAGACCGACGGCGCCTCGCACAGCGACCGCACCCGAGCGCTCGAGCTGGCCCGCTCCGCCCTGGCGGACTACGAGCAAGCGCCCCCCAACGCCCGCCACCGCACGGAAGTCCGCGCGTGGATCGAGGCGCACGAGGACGAGATTGGTGCGGAGCCGTGAACGGGGGTCAGGACACCATTGCGTCGGATGCGGATGCCCGCACCCAGCCCGACGGGCTTCCCACGGTTGCCGATGGGGCCGGTGACGCCACCGAGTTTCAAGCCCCCTTCCGGCGCGGCGAAGCTCTGGGGCGGTACGTCGTGCTCGACCCGCTGGGCGCCGGGGGTATGGGGGTCGTCCTCGCGGCCTACGACTCCAGGCTCGACCGCCGGGTCGCCCTCAAACTCCTACATCCCGACGAATCGGACGACCGAGCCAACCACGCTCGCCTGCTCCGTGAGGCCCAAGCTCTGGCGAAGCTATCCCACCGCTCTGTCGTCTCCGTCTACGACGTGGGCGAGATCCGTGGCCACGTCTTCATGGCCATGGAGATCGTCGATGGACCCAACCTGAGGCGATGGCTCGCGGCGGCCCCACGCACGCCCAACGAGATCGTCGCGGTGTTTCGGGACGCAGGCCGAGGACTCCAGGCCGCCCACGACAGCGGGATCGTGCACCGCGACTTCAAACCCGACAACGTGCTGATTGGTCCCGATGGCCGCGGACACGTGACGGACTTCGGACTGGCGCTCGAGCAGCTCAGCGAAGTGCCGGTCCTTCCGCCGTCCTCCTCCCATATCCCGGCCTCCGCCCGGCTAACCCAGACCGGAGTCGTCATGGGCACGCCGGCATACATGCCCATCGAGCAACACGTCGGTCACCCGACCGACCACCGCTCCGACCAGTACTCGTTCGCGGTCTCGTTGTTCGAGGCGCTGTACGGCACGAGGCCGTTCGCGGGCGCCGATCCGGCCGAGCTGTGTGCGGCGATCAAACGCGCGGAGCTCTCCGTCCCCTCCACGCCCATCGCGGTCCCGCGACGAGTCCATCGCGCCATCCTTCGAGGGCTCAGTGCCAGACCCGCCGGCCGCTTCCCGTCCATGCGCGCGTTTGTTCGCGCCCTCACCCCGCCCGTGCGAAGTCGCCGCACGTGGATGTTGGGCGGGGTTGCCGGACTCGCGGTCGGAGCGGCAGCCGTCGTGCTCGCCGATCCACCACCGCGCCCGTGCACGTCCTTCGACGCGCGCGTTGCGGACGTCTACAGCGACACGGACAAACGCCGAGTCCTCTCCGCGTTCACCGCCACCGGAGTGCCCTACGCGCAGTCCTCGTTCGACTCCGCCACGCGAACCCTGGACGCGTTCTCCAAGCAGTGGGCGGATGCAGCCGCCGAGGCCTGCCTCGCCACAGAACGCGGTGAGCAGTCGGGCCGCATGCTCGACCCTGTCTCTTATACACATCTCCGAGCCCACGAGACCTCTCTACATCTC
>CAJXVA010000124.1 GCA_913061055.1 uncultured Pseudomonadota bacterium | reverse complement strand
CGAGATGTAGAGAGGTCTCGTGGGCTCGGAGATGTGTATAAGAGACAGCAACAAGCCCGGCTGACGCTCGCGGGAACGTCAGACACCGAGCACACCTTCGATCGCATCCATCATCGAAACCCGCCGTTGGGTGATCGGGCTCGTGCCGTCGACCAGCGCGTCGCTCTCGGCGAGGACCTGCTCGAGCGGGAACCGAAACACCGAAGGGTCGGAGGTCTTCTCTCCACCCGCGACCAGCGGCTGCCAAGCGACCATGGTGTCGGTGTGTCCGCGCAGGACCGACTCCACCGCGACCATCCCGAGTCGCCCGGCCACCATCCGGTCGCGAAACGACGGTGCGCCGCCGCGAACGAGGTGACCGAGAACCGTTGCCCGCACGTCGACATCGCGCAGGTCCGACAGCCTGTCTGCGACAAGGCGGACCAGCCGCGTGCACGGGGTCTTGACCCCTTCTGCCTTGAGAATCAACACGCGTCGTTTGCCGCGTTCTGAGAATGCTTGTCGGATCGCGGACTCCACCGCGACCACGAGGGACTCTTCGTCCCGCCCCTGCTCGCGAAACAAGACGGCCTCGGCTCCCATGGCGACTGCCGCCGCCATCGCGAGGTACCCGCAGTCCCGCCCCATGACCTCGACCACGAAGGCTCGGTGGTGCGCCCGCGCGGTGTCGCAGATTCGGTCACAGCTGCTCACGATCGTGTTGAGCGCCGTGTCTACGCCGATCGACAAGCCCGTGCAGCCGACGTCGTGGTCGATCGAGGCCGGGACACCGACGACCGGGGTGCCCGATTCGGTAGCGAGCGCATGTGCGCCACGAAGCGAGCCGTTTCCTCCGACGACGACCAGGCCGCGCAAGGCCTTCAGCGCCTCGACCGCGGGCGCGCGCCCTTGCGCGGTCAGGAAGCGTGGCTCCCGAGCCGAACCGAGGATGGTGCCACCGACCGCACCCAGCAGGTCGACGTCCGAATCCACCCCGAGGCCACCTCCGTCCGAGGCCTCCGTCAGCGCCCGCATCCGGCCCTCGAGCAGTCCGCTGTAGCCGTTCTCCACACCGACGACAGGCACACCCCGACTCACAGCCAGCTTCGTCATGACGCGGAGCACCGCATTCATCCCCGGAGCGTCACCGCCAGAGGTCAGGAGCCCGATCGGAAGAGACATCGCCGGAAGCATAGCCGCGGGAGGACCGGGCCCCACCGAGACTTGCGTAGCGAAGCGCACCATTGCGTCGCACAGCGACCCTGCGGCGAACAGCCTGGCAACGGGGACACGTGCCGCGTACCCTGATCTTCCACGATGGCGTCGGATGGTCCTCCAAAACGCCCCGGCTCTGGCTCCGGGGCTCCTCGCGTCCCACCCCCTCCCAAGCTCAGCTTCATGGAGGAGCCCGCGTTCGAGCCCACGCCCGAGCCGACCGGGCAGCTCGAGGACGACCCGAGTCCCGATCTCGAGTCCCCCGCCGAGCTCACCGCCGACATCGACTTGGATATTGATGCAGCCGCCAGGCCCGCGATGCCACCCGTGCCGGAGACCCACCCGGCCCGTCGCGGGGTGCTGCCGCCGCCCAAGTCTGACGGCAAGCGGGTGCAGCCGCTTGCGCCCAGGGGTCAGCGCACCCGAGGCGCTCCGAAGCGGCCCTCGGCCAGTGGACTCCCCTCCGGGATGCGGGCCCCGGGGATTCCAGAACAGACCGACGCCGAAGATACCGACATCTTGATTGCCAGCGCGGTCGCAGCCCTGACCGAGGGGGACCCCGCCAACAACAGCTCTGTGTTGCTGACCCCCGACCCGATTGCCGCTGCCGCGACCTCGGTGTCCACGCTTCCTGCCCCGAGCCTCGCCCCCGAGCCCCAGGCGCAACCGCAAGATCGAAAGCGGCGCGGCATGCTGTGGTTCGCCGTTGCAGCGGTCGCAGTGCTCGGCGTCTTGTTCATCGCCTTCTCCGGCGGAGACAGCGACGAACCCAAAGAGGCATCGGCGACCGCCGTGGTGGCCGGGGCGGACAAGCAGGTGGGCGATGCTGCGGATGTTGCGGATGTTGCGGTTGCTGCCGTCGTCGCCTCACCGGACCTCCCGCCCCCTGCGATCGAAACGCCTGTGGACCTCGGGGGTGCTTGGGTCGAACCCGAAGACGCAACCGATGTCGGTGGTGAGCTCGCCGCGGCCCTCGATGTCGGGTCCAGCGAGCTTGTCGACGAAGCGCCCCTGGCGGACGACCCGGCGCAGGGCGTCGAGGACGTCAGCGTAGCCGCTCAACCCAAGCCGAAGTCAAATCGAGGCGGGAAGCGGAAGCGGAAGTCCAAGCAGCCCGTGGAAAGCAACCCCCGCCCGAGCCCCGCGGCTCCGGCGAAACCACCCGAAGACGCGGCCGCGTTGCTCGCCAGCGCCCGCAAGGCGCTCGCAGCGGGGCAAGCTCGCAAAGCGTACTCCCTGGCCTCGAAGAGCCGCAGCGCCAAGCGGACGTCTGCCGCACTCATCGTCATGGCGAAGGCGGCGTGCCGCTTTGGCGGGGAATCGCAGGCGAAGTCAGCCTTCAATCAGCTCTCGGTTTCCAACCGCCGAGGACTCCGGGCGGAGTGCCGAAACCACGGCGTCCGGCTCGGTATCTGAGCGAGACCTCGGGTCGGTTCAGGACGTGGGCGGATCGAGTGCGAGCGAGCACAAGCAACCGATGAGGAACGACGGCATGGGCTCTGTGGGCGCCGCTGTGGGCGTTTCACCGAATTGAGGACACCCCCTTAGCCGTCGAGACGACGACGCACGGCCCACAAAACGGCGAGCACGGGGAGCGCGACCGTGGCGTGTCCGGCCCACAGGTGCTCGGGATGCGTAATCGGGCAGTGGAAGTACAGCGACACAAAGCCGATCAAGCCCGCGGCCCAGACCCCGAGCGCGCCGGGCAGCCAACGCTTCGTCCCGTTGCGGCTGAGGAGCCCCATCCCCACCGTCGCCAGCGCGGCGAAGCTCAGGCCGAACCCGAAGCACCCACCGGCCCGCTTGAAGAACGTCTCGCCGGTCCCTTCGAGCGATGCGGGGTGCAGCGAGTGCGCCACCGGCAACGCCATGAGGATGCCAACGCCGATCAGACCGGCTGCGATCGCGATGAACCGGCGTGACGTCGGCACAGCCGCCCGCGACAGCGGACGCAGGGACACCTGCAGGGCGAGCAGCAGCGGACCCAGCAGCACCAGCAGGTCCAGGGCCATTCGGCCGCGCGGGTAGACGGCGAGGTCGGCTCGTCGAGTCGCGACCAACACGATCGTCACCAGGCCGAGCAGCAACGATCCGGCGAGCGCCCAGCGAACGCGGGTCGACAGGCTGGCGACACGGTCGAGCGGGCCTTCGGCGTCCAGCAGAGCGTGGAGATCGGGGAGCCCGGCGGCGGGGTCAGAGGATGCAGGGAGCCCTCCCACCTGCGGCTGGGATCCTGCTTGGCCGAAGGCGTCGGCGAGGTCGGCCGGGACCCCTTCGTGTTCGAACGCGTCGTTCATTGCGTCGTCCTTCCATAGCCCCGAGCACCGGCTTTGGTTACAGCCGGATCCACGAGTCGCGCGCGGAGCTTCTCGTAGCCGCGGTGCGCACGCACCTTCACCGCGGATTCGCTCGCCCCCACGACCTGTGCGACCTCTTTGAACGGCAGTCCCTCAAACCAATGCAGCTCGATCACCTCGCGCTGCGCGGCGGGAAGGGCTGCCAATGCCTCGTGCAGCTCCCGCGCCACGGCGGGGCGCTCCGGGTCGCCCTCCTGACCACGCTCCGCGGGTTCGACCTCGCCAAGCCCCGTTTCCGGGCGACGTCCTTTGCGCCGGAAGTACTGACGCGCGAGATTGAGCGCGATTGTGTACAGCCAGGGTCGCAATTTCGCGCCTTCCCGAAAGTCAGCCCGGGCCCGATGCAGCTGGAGGAAGGTCTGCTGGACTAGATCTGCGACGTCGTCGCGTCGGTTGATCCGCCGGCTCAGCGTCTGCCGAAGCCGTGGCGCATACCGAGAGAAGAGAGCATCGAACGCAGCACGGTCCCCGGCTCGGTAGGCCGCCATCAGCACTTCGTCGGATCGCTCCTGGGAAGTCACAGCGCCAACACCTCGGCCAGCGCATGGAACGTGGCCGCCGCGGTGGCTTGAATCCGCAGGTCGACGACCGAGGAGACATCCGTCGTCCCGGGGTTGATCTCGACCGTGACCTTGCCCGCCTGCTTCGCGATCATCACCGGAGCGGCGATGTACGGGAAGGCACTCGTGGTGCCGATCGAGACGACGGCATCGAAGCCGGCGAGCAACTCACGTTCGAGAGCCGCGACGGCGCCCGCAGGCAACATCTCGCCGAACAACACCACCTCGGGGCGGATGAGCGAGCCACACTTTGGACAGCGCGGCACGCTCGGCGCGTGCCGGGTGCCCAGCTCGGGCTCGAGCGTCCGGAAGTCGGTCACGCGCGAGGTCCACGAACAGGACAGACAGTGAAGCTTCTGGAGGTTGCCGTGGATCTCGATCATCGGATCCGACCCGGCACGGCGGTGCAAGCCGTCCACGTTCTGCGTGAGCAGCCAGCCCCGCTCGCTACGGGCTTGAAGGGCCGAGATGACGTCGTGCGCACGGTTGGGCTCCGCCCCCCGACACGCTCGCTCGATCTGAAGCATGTACTTCCAACAGACCTCAGGCCGGGCGCTCAACATCTGGCCGCTGAGCGCCGCCTCGATCGGCACGCCCTCGTCCGTGGTCTCGGATTCGTACAGCCCGCCCACGCCCCGGTACGTGGGCAGCCCGGAATCGGCGGACACCCCCGCCCCGGTGATGAACAGGACGGAGCGCGCCGCTTCGAGCGTCTCCGCGAGTTGCTCGACGAGCAGGGGGTCGACTGGCACCGAGGCCGCCTCCGAAGACAGTCGCTCGCTCACCCGCCCGCCCCCCGCTTCCGCCTCAGCTCAGGCCCGTCTTCGAGACGACACCGCGGAACATGTTGAGCGTGCGCTCGAGGCTCTCGATGACCTCTTCGAGGCTGTGGGAGTCCTGGGCGCGGATCTCTTGCTCTGCCCGTTCCAACACGCCTTCAGCCTTGGCAATTGCATCGCGACCAAAGCTGGTCCCGGACATGATGCCCTGCACCTGCGGGAACAACTCGCGGACGTCGGTGATCAAGCGTTCGGCCTGCTGACGCTGCCGCTCGAACTCCTCCGAAGCGCGGACCTCAACCATGTAGTTCTGGCTGCTTTCGACGAGCTTCTGGAGCTCTTCTTCGGTCAGGCCCGAGGTCGCGGTGACCGTGATGCTCTGCTCGCGTCCGGTCTCGAGGTCCTTGGCCGAGACACTGACCAAGCCGTCGGCGGAGATCGAGAACGTCACCTCGACTTCCACCTCTCCGCGCGGCGCCTTGCGAAGACCCGAAAGGATGAATTCGCCGAGCAACTCGTTCTCGGCCGCCTTGTCGCTCTCGCCCTGCAAGACCAGGATCTTCACCGAGGTCTGGTAGTCGCGGACCGTCGTGAAGATGTGGGAGGCGCTGGTCGGAACCGTCGTGTTCTGATCGATCAGGCGGTGGAAGAATCCACCGACGATCATGATGCCAAGGCTGTGCGGCGTGACGTCGAGCAGGAGCACGTCCATCGACTCGTCGACGAGCGCGGCCGCCTGGATGGAAGCCCCCAGCGCCACGACCTCGTCGGGGTGGACGCCCTTGCAGGGCTCGAGGCCGAAGAACTCGGCAACCCGCTGCTGAATGAGCGGCATCCGAGTCATGCCGCCGACGAGAATGACGTCGTCGAGATCGTTGCGGTCGATGTCCGCTTCGGCGAGGGTCTTCTCGCAGATCGAGACCGTACGATCGACCAGATCGCGGGTCAGCTCCTCGAGCTCGTCGCGCGTGAGCGACTCCTGCATGTGGAACGTCTGCCCGCTGGGCGTCGTGTACAGGAATGGAAGATCGATGAGCGTCTCGCGTGCGACCGAAAGCTCGCAGCGAGCCTTCTCTGCCGCATCCTTGATCCGCTGCAGCGCCATGCGGTCGTCTCGAACGTCGACGCCGGACTTCTCCGCGAAGCCCTGTGTCAGCCGATCCATGACCCGGATGTCGAAGTCCTCGCCACCGAGGAACGTGTCGCCCGCGGTGGAGACCACCTCGAACACCCCGTGGCCGATGTCGAGAATCGAGATATCGAACGTGCCTCCGCCGAGGTCGTACACCGCGACCTTGCGCTCGAGGTCTTTGCCGAAGCCATACGCCAGCGCGGCTGCCGTGGGCTCGTTGATGATGCGAATGACGTCGAGGCCGGCGATGCGTCCCGCGTCCTTGGTCGCCTGCCGCTGGTTGTCGTTGAAGTACGCCGGGACCGTGATCACAGCCTTCTCGGTGCCGCCACCGAGATACTGCTCGGCGACGAGCTTCATCTCCTGGAGGATGAACGCACTGACTTCGGGGATGCTGTAGACCTGATCGCGAAGCTTGATGCGCACGTCACCGTGCGGCCCCTCCACGATCCCGTATGGGCAGGACTGCTGCACCGCCTTGGACGCAGGGGATTCCCAGCGACGCCCAATCAGACGCTTGGCCGCATATACGGTGTTCTGGGAGTTCGTGACCGCCTGACGCTTCGCGATGTGCCCGACGAGGCGTTTGCCGCTCTCGGAGATCGCGACCATCGAAGGCGTGGTCTTGTAGCCACCCTTGTTCGGGATGACCGTGGGAACCCCATCTTCGACGATGGCGACGCAAGTGTTCGTGGTTCCGAGGTCGATACCAACGACGTTTTCCATGAGTGTTCCGGTCGGACCCGGCGGTCGAAGCGGCAAGCCGCGTTCGCGCCAGCTGTCCCGTGACAGAGGCTACTTCGCTTTGCACGCCTTGAGAAGGGCACGAACGTCAGCGTCTTCGGGCTTCAGCTTCAGCGCCTGCTCGACCTGGTGCTTCGCAGTGCTCACTTGTCCCGCTGCCAGGAAGGCGTACCCGATCCAAACGTGCAGGCGTACGGCGTCGGTGGGTCTCACCTTGGTTCCCGAAGCCTGCGTGACCCGGAGCGCCTCCAAGGCACGCATTGCCAGATCCCGAGCCATGCTGGAATCGCCCTGGCGTACGAAGAACGCGGCGTGGGCCAAGTGTTCAGCGGTTGGCATCGCATCGGCGGCTTCGAGCAGCCACGGGAGGGCTTCGGCGACCTGTCCGAGATCGAGTCGTTGCTGCGCCCGAGCATAGGCCGCAGCGCCGCGCTTCTCCCGCGCAGCCCGGCGCACAGCGTCCCACTTCGCTGCGAGCTCTTCGTTGCCGGGATCGGCTCGCTTGGCCAGGAGGTAGAGGTTCGCCGCTTTGGCAAGGTTCCCTTCCTTTTCGGCAGCTTCGGCGGACTGCAGCATCGCGACGGCTTCCGCCTGCATCCGGTTCTGCAGCGCCGTTCGCTGGCGCTCCGCCCGGGCGCGCGTTCGATCCTCTCGACGCACCGCGGCCGCGGCCTCCCGGGCCTCCCGGGCTTCGGCCGCCTCCGTCTCGAACTGGAGGCGAGCACGAGCATCGTCCTCGATCCGCCGATCGACCCAGGGCGCCCGGACATCCTCCCGACGCAGTTCGGCGTACGCAGCCTTTGCCTCCCGAAACAGCGACGCCAGAATCGGCCGGAACACGCCGAGATCTCGGCCGTGATAGGCGTCGGGATGAAGCGCCCGGCTGGTGTCGTGAAAGGCCCGCTTGATCGCCTTGGTGTCATGCGTCGGCTGGATCCCGAGGATCTCAAACTGCGACATCGACTCGTGACCATCTGCCATGGCGAGAATCCAGCGCTGCCGCTCCGGGTCGATCGCGCCGCCTGTGTCGACCCGCGGATCGTCACGACCCACCTTCTGCCGGTCGATACGCTCGAGGGCATCGGTCCCGTGCGCAGAGCTCTCGCCCGGATCCCCCTGGCTCTCGGGGGCAGGTTCCGGGATGGGTTGGGGATCGTTCCTTGGTGCGCGGCCCCCCAGTCGAAGCGTATCCGCCAACGCCTTGCGTTTGCGCGCTTGGGCGGCGGTGCGCAACCCCTTGCCCCGACCGGATGACGCGGCCGCACCCGTCGCTGATGGCCGAGCCAAGCACGGCTCCAGCGCTCCAGCTTCGACGAGTTTCCCGACGATCTTCGACGCATCGTTGGAAGGCAGACCACATGCCCGGACGAGATCACCGACCTTGATCGGCCCCTCCACTCGACTGAGAACGAAGTAGTCCTGCGGAGTCAGATCGAGGTTGGCCGGGAGCGGACTGCTCTGCCGAACGTGCTGCGCGGGGTCGAGGTCCATCGGCGGCCCTCGATTGTAGCCCACCTGCCGCGACCTCTGGCGCGGACGGTGGTCCGGCGGAACGTCCGGTCAGTCCGGGACGGTGCCGTCGACCCGGTACCGCGCCATGTCGAGGTGGAAATGGTTGCGATGCAGACGGTCGAATGCCGGCGTGAGGACCACGGAGAAGATGTCCTCGTCGACGGTCCGCCGCGCAATCCCTTGCAGGAAGCGCTCGGCAGGCGTCTGGGGTGCCCCCGGCTCCCCGTAGTTCCCCAGCACGGGGATCTCCCGGCCCCCTTTGAGGGTGAAGCTGCGAATGTCGATCGCGTTGGCGTAGCTGTGCTCGCTGACCCAGCCGGGGTACGCGGCCATTTCGCGGCAGTTGTAGGTGCCCATGTGCCGGATCTTCTTCACAGGCCGGCCCAGGTGCCGTTTGGCCTCCTCCTGCACAACGACCTCGAACCGGGACAACGCCAGCGCGACAGGACAGGAGACCTTGGGCTTTCCGGTCCACCGAATCGCTCCGGGGCCGGACGAAAACCGCACCGCCTGGGGGGCGCCACACGTGATCCCAGACTTGTTCTCGTGCACGGGGAGCCGGCTCGAGTCGAACTTGACTCCGGCCTCCTCGAGTCGCTCCTCGCAGGCCGCGATCACCTCCGGCGGCCCGACCACGCCGTCGTCCGAGATGTCCAGCCGGGACGGCGCGCGAAACACCCCATCGTCCGGGTCCTCGTCGTCCACCGTCTTGGACGTCTCTTGAGGAGCCTCCTGTGGCCCCTCGGTTTGTGGCGGCTCAGGCGACCCGAGACCCGCCAGCGCCGCCACGAACGCCGGGCCAAACCAGATCTTCAGCGCGACCATGCAACGTCAGCATACGTCCCAGGGATGCACTCTGATCTATGGAGCCGCTGCGGGGGGCGGAATTGGGGCACGATACGGGCGATGACGCGTGCGTCCGTCGTGCTCTTGCTCGCCCTGGCTGCCTGCCGGCCGTCGGCAGCGCCCACCGCGCCGGCCGCCGAGGACCCCCACCGGGCCCAGGTGTCGACGGAATCGCACGTCGATGCCGCGCGGGCCGAGACCATGCACCGACTGCTCGAGGCCGCGAAGACCAACTCCGTCGCCGCGCTGATGAAGGAGGCGTCCCCTCGCCTGGCGGACAAACTCAGCACGACCGCACTCCAGGCGTCGTTGGCCGAGCTGACCGCAAGGCTCGGCGAGCCGCTGGGCATCCTGGAGGAGCAGGTGTTCGCGGAGGGGGAATCGCGCTGGTATTCGGGACTGGCCCTGCACGGGCAGGCCAGCGGCGGCGGGGTCCTCACCCCAGTGCTGTACCAGTTCTCGCTCGACGCCCACGGCCGCCTCGACACCCTCCTCGTCCGCGAGCACTGGTTCATCGAGAACGTGCGCCACCCCGCCGAGGCCTACCTTCCGGTGTCTCGCTTCCACCTGCCTTCCGAGGGCACGTGGTACGTGCTTCACGGCGGCCGGGCCCGCGCCACAAACTACCACCACGGCAACACCCACCAGCGCTGGGCCTTCGATCTGATCGTCAAACGCGACGGACGGCAGCGCGAGCGCGGGAGCGACCGCCATCGCAACGAGAGCTACTACGCGCACGGTCAGGACCTCTTGGCACCGGCCGCAGGCACAGTGATCCACGTCGTCGACGGCATCCCCGAAAACCGCCCGCCGGAGCGCGGACGCGCCGGAGGGAACGGGTTAATCATCGACCACGGGTTTGGCGAGTACTCCGCGTTGTGGCATGCGATTCCAGGCTCCCTCGAGGTCGCGGTTGGCGACCGTGTCGAGACCGGCCAGCGCGTCGCAAAGGTCGGAAACAGCGGCCGCTCGACCGGCCCCCACATCCATTGGCACGTCTCGTATCGGGTCCCCGGAGAGACCACCGAGGTGTTCGGGCTCCCCGCCGACATGACGAATCTTCTGGTCGACAACACCTGGTACGAGCACAAGATGCCGGTCCGCGGGCAGTACATTCGCGCCGCTGCGCGCCCGAAGATCGAGATCAAGCCGGTCGCACACGCGCCGGTCGTGTTTGTCGACCTGTAGCCGGCATTTTCGGATCCGAGCCGGCTACTCGCTCTTCTTCGCCCGGGGGTGGGCGGACTCGTAGACGTCGAGCAGCTTACCCAAGCTCAGATGCGTGTAGCGCTGGGTGGTCGAGAGGCTGGCGTGCCCGAGCATCGACTGAATCGTCCGCAGGTCCGCACCGCTCTCGAGCAAGTGGGTCGCGAAACTGTGCCGAAGTCCGTGCGGGCCGATCCGGGCCCGGGCCCCCGTCTGCTCGCACCGGCGGTAGACCAATCCTCGGATCGACCGCGGACCCATGCGGCCGCCCCGGTCCCCGAGGAACAGCGCGTGCGGTGGAGATTTGGGGCGCACCAGAGCGGAGCGGACATCGAGGTAGCTGCGCAACGCCTCCGCTGCGCGCGTCCCGAGCGGGACGAGCCGCTCCTTGCCCCCCTTGCCGCGGACCACCCTCACCTTGGGATGTGCGTCGCGCAGTTCCACGTCCCCGATGTCCAGCTGCGAGCACTCCGAGACCCGAAGGCCGGCCCCGTAGAGGACTTCGAGGATCGCCCGATCGCGGGCGCCCCGAGGGCCGGGGCGTTGGGCCTCGTCGATCATGTCGCCGACGTCTTCGACCGGAAGTGCGACCGGCAGCTTGTGGCGCCGCTTCGGGCTGCTGACGAGCACGACCTCGTTCTCCTCGATCTCGCCGCGACGCAGGAGAAACTCGGCGAAGCTCCGCAACGCGGAGAGCTTCCGCGCGACCGTGGAGGAGGCGGTTCTTCCGTGCAGGTCGGCCAGGTGCGCCCGAACGTTGCGGGCGCTGAGGTCACGCAGCTTCGGCTCGCACTCTCGCCGGTCCTCGACCGACGACGCAAATGCGCTCAGGTCGCCTCGATAGGCACGCAGCGTGTGCTTGGAGGCCCGGACTTCCACCCGAAGGTGTTCCAGGAATCGCTCGATCGCCGCACGCACGCCGTGATCCTAGCAACTCCCGCCGCCAGGGCGAAGTTCAGCGCGCCTCGAAGGGGACGAACGCGCCATCCCGGCGCAACTTCGCCAGCAGCGCCAGCCTGGAGCTGAACCCCAGCTTGCGCAACAGGTTCGCGACGTGGAACTTGACCGTTCGCGGCGTGACCTCGAGCGCTTCGGCCATTCCGAGGGTCTTCCGCCCATCGAGCAACAAGCGGAGGATTTCACTCTCGCGCGGGGTCAGCTCCGAAACATCCAAACCTGGAGCCCGACGCGGCGGATGAGCATCCCCCACCGCGTCCAGACACCGGCGCATCACGGTCGTGCCCTCAGCGGCACGATGCAGCGCCCCACGAATCGCAGCGGCCGACACCGGCTTTCGTAGACAGGCGTAAACCCCGACGAAGAAGGCCTCTCGAACGACGTCGGCGGAGAGTTCGCGACCAACCACAACCGCTCGGCACGGGCGCCGAGTCTCATGCAGTTGGAGCAGCACATCGTACGCGGCCGGATCATCGTCGACGTCGAGCAAGACCGCGTCGGGTTCCTCCGCGTCCAACAACGCCGACGCCGCGCCCGCCGGGTGCGGACCCCGGACATCGAAGTCGAACTCGCCCAGGTTCCCGCCGGGAAAACCCGCGTCGGCGTGAGCGATGAACAAGATCTTCGGTCCGGGCATCAGGGGAGCGATTCTACCGCGGGCTCGCAGGCCAAGTAGTACGACGGTCCGTAGTCGAAAAATTCGAACATCTCCCCGTAGACGGCGTCGACCGTGTCCGGGTCTCCGATGTAGGGCGCATGTCCTGCGCCAGGCAGGATGCGGAGCTCGTGTGGGCCTCCATAGTCGGCCGCCAAGGCTTGGACGTCTTCCAACGGCGTGATGGGGTCCGCGTCCCCCCAAAGCTGGAGGAGCGGTCGAACGCCGTGCTCGGCGGGTACGACCGGTAGGTCGAATCCGGCGAGCGTGGGACCCGTCGCGTACACGTCGGGGAACGTACTGAAGCCAAGCTCGGCGGCCGCGGGATCGGCACCCGCGAGAATCAGCCCATAGGCCGACGGGTCGGTCTCGATATAGCCATTGGGCGCGGATTCGAATAATGCCAGTACCTCCGGGCTGAAGAACACGGCTTCAAACAATGGAGTGACCGATTCGTAGACCATAGCCTGAACTGCCACCCGTCCAATGTGCCATGTGGGGATCGGGCTTTGCGTACCGGCCAGCCCGACCGAAAGCGATGCCCCGAAGCTGGTCCCAAACAGATCGACCCTTGGCACTCCGCGTGCGGACCGGATGCGTTCGACGATCTCGGCGACATGCAGCAACGACCGGTCGGTCGTGACATCTGCGCCGTCTTCGGGAAGCGAACTGCCGGGGTACCCCTCGTAGGTGACGGCATACGCGAAGAAACCCGCCTCGGCGACTTCATCCAGGGCGTTGAGCCGCGTCTGAGGGTCCGCGTCGAGGTCGTACATGTCTCCGGTCACCAACGTCCCGGGCAGCATGACGACCGCTCGCCGCGGGAAACGCAGGGCGGCAGCAGGGGTGAAGCGCTCGGTCACACGGAGGACGGCACCGTCGGCGAGTACGACCTCATGCTCCAACGTCCACGATTGTTCACAGAACGACCCGCCGCGAAGCACCGCTTCTTGTGCGAGGTCTTCATCGATCCACTCTTCCGGTACGAGGGCCGCATTCGTGCCGGCCGGTTCGCACCCGGCCAGGCAGAGGAGGAGTGGAAGAAACGAGCGTGAAGTTTTCGACATATTGATGTATCCCCGAATACACACAATGACCCGTCCAAACGTCGACCGCCATGGTCTTCACAATTCAGGTGGCGTGGGCCAATGCGCTCCCGCCCTGTGCGACTGCCCGTCTGTTTCGTGATTGTCTCCGCGCTCATTGCACCGATCCTGTTCGTGCGCTGGCAATCGCGCTGCGACGTCGCGGACGTCGATCGCATCACCGAGGCCATCGAGTCCGCGTACGAAAGCGTCGGCACGGGCCTCGTCTACATCGCCTCGATTCCCGTGGGCGTCCCTCCACCCGAACCCGACGCCCGTGCAGCCATGCGCTCAGGGGCCGAGCACGCGAGCCGACGGTGCAGCTCGGTCCACGTCGTCATCGAGGGCCAAGGTCTTCGCCGCGCGATCATTCGCAGCGTCTCCGCCGGACTCCTCCTCGCGACGCGTGCGTCGTTCTCAATCCACACCGACGCCGAAGAAGCCCTTCACGCGGCGAGTCAAAACATCCCGTTCGAGTTCCCGGAGATTCTGGCCATCGCCCGAGAAAAGGGACTGGTCGCGGCATGACGAACCAAGGCGACCCCGCTGCGCAGCTAGCGACGATGCTGGACGGTTTCCGGATTCCGCAGTGTCTGTACGTGGCCTGCCAACTCAACCTCGCGGCACTCGTTCCGACCACGGGTCTCGAGACCGACGCGATCGCACAGCTCGCCAACGTCCATCCCGATCCGCTTCGGAGGTTGCTGCGGGCGCTTGCAACGGTCGGTGTTTTCCGACCGACCGGGGATGATGCATGGACGCACACGCCGGGCAGCGAGGCGCTTGATCCCGAACACCCCGCCGGCCTCCACGACCGCGCAATTGGGCTGGGTTCGCTCGCCTGGGCGTCCTGGGGAGGCTTGCTCGGCGCCGTGCAGACCGGCACACCTGCGTTTGACACCGTCCATGGCGCTCCCTTCTTCGAGGTGTTGCAGGGACAACCGGAACTGGCAGCCGCGTTTGGCCGGACGATGTCTTCCTGGACGCGCCAGACCGCGCGCGACGTCATCGCCACGTTTGCGTTTGACGCGTATGGCCATGTGGCCGACATCGGCGGCGGTCACGGCATTCTTCTCGACGCGATTCTCATCGCGACCCCGAGCGCGCGCGGAACTCTGGTTGACCGGCCAGAGGTCATCAGTGCCAAGGCTCCGGCATTGGGGGATGCGCAGCGGTCACGAACAACGCTCAGCGCGTTGGATGCATTCAACGACCCCCTGCCCTGCGCCGACGCCTACCTCCTGTCTTGGATTCTCCACGATTGGGATGACGAGCGATGTGTGCACCTCCTCTCCCGCTGCGTACAGGCCAACCCCCGCGCCGACATTGTGGTCGTGGAGATGCTGCTCGACGGCCCGGGGCCTGCGGCAACCTGGTTCGACCTCGAAATGCTGGTTCAAACCGGCGGTCGGGAGCGAACGACCGCCGAGTTCCAGGCGCTGTTTCAGGCCGCGGGGCGAGAGGCGGCCGAGGTGAGGCACACGCCCGGTACGCACGCGGTGCTCTGCTCACGCGGGGGCTGAGAGTTCGACATCCCCCCATCGCAACACCATCGCCATCGCGGTGGACGCGCTACCGACCGCATAGACCAAGACAAGGTCCCCCGCATGAAGCCTCCCGGTGGACGCGGCGTGATGGAGGTTTGCGGCCATCAGCGCGGGGCCAATGTTCGTAGTTCGCGGATAGACAGAGATGGTCTTTGCGCGATCGATACCCAACACATCGGCACAGAAGTCCGCATACCAGGCTGTCGGCGTATTGAATACGCACAGCGCAATATCGGACAGCGAGACGCCCGCGTCGGAAAGGGCACCGTCGCACGCCTGACGAAGGTATGGCTCCGCGGTCTCGTGGAGAATCGCTCCGGCGCCTCGAGTGGTGCGCATTCGCATCCGCGGCTCACCGTCGTGTGTGACCAGTTCGTGCACGAACGCGCCACAGGTCTCGCGCGTCGAAATCCGGTGCGCTCCCAAAGGCCTCGCCACCCCCGGGCCACGCTCCACCACGAACGCCCCCGCACCGTCCCCGAGGAACCAGGCCAGCGAGTTCGTCTCCTCGACATCTCTGGCGTATGTGCACGATACGGATACGAGAACCCGGTTGGCGCGCCCCGTCTCGACCAGGCTGCAGGCCAGGTCGAAGCCCATCACCGCACTCGCGCACGCGGTTTCCAGGTTGATTGCCGGGCACCCAAGATCCAGCCGCCGGGCGAGCCACGATGCATCTCCCACCGCGATGGTGTCGGGGCGCATCGAGGCCACGATCGCAAAGTCGAAGTCTTCGAGCCCCCCGGACCACGCCTCGACCAGCGCCTCGACAGCTTGAACGTGGAGGTCAACGCTCGCCGTCTCGCTCAGCTCGACCCTCCGCTCGAGGCTCCCCTTGAACGGGTCGGCGCCGTATGGAGCCATGGCACGCTCGAACACGCTCCCGGTGCCGTCGGTCGCCCATAGCCTTGCGAGCGCGTGTTGCTCGGCGTCTCTCACCATATCCGGGTGGTGTTGGCGCCAGTGGTCATTGGTGCGAAGGGTCGTCGGCAGTGCGACCGAGAGTGCGGACAGGCCAATGTTGTTCATGCGTCCCTTTGGGCAGCCAGGCTGCGATTGCGCGCACCGAACGGCGCGGTCTCTTCCGAATCAACGATCACATCGACGAGACAGGGCCCGCCGCAGCGAAGCGCATCCCGAAGCACTTCATCGAGTGCGCAGGGCTCGCGCACGGTCATCGCGTGGGCCCCCATTGCGCGGGCGACCGCGGCGAAGTCCACGGTTGGAATGTCCAGACCGTGAGGACGATGTCCCAAGCCCTGCATACCGTCGGAGACCAAGCCATAGCGACCGTCATTGAGGACGACCCAGATCGCGGGCGTGCCCTGCTGAACCGCCGTGGTGATCTCGTTGCTCATCAGCATCGACCCGTCTCCAACGATGGCGACCGCAGGGGATTCGGTCGCCATCGCGGTGCCCACGACGCCGGCTGCCATGTGCCCCATGGACCCAAAGCCCATGCTGACGCGAAACCGCCCCGGCTGCTCGAAACGAAGGGCGTGGGTCGCCCACACGAATGCATTTCCAGCCTCGGCGAGGACGACGGCCCGAGTGTTGTCCACCACCACCCGCTGCACGCTCTGCATCAGCGCCCGGCAAGGAACTCCGCGACCGCTCGAACGGGTGTACGTGGCCGGGATCGCTCGGACAGGGCCCCCAGCACGTGGTTTGTTGGAGGTCGGCAACACCGTGAGGAGTTGTGACAACAGGCCGCGAATCTCTGCGGTGACACCGACGGTTTCGACCTCGGTGTAGGAAGCACCGAAGACCGTCGGGTCGACATCGACATGGACGATTCGAGTTCCCTCGACCAACCGGGGATCCCAGAACGAGGAGAACTCACCGAGTCGGGTTCCGAGGACCAGCGTGGTGTCGGGTGCGAATCTTGCTCGGCGCTCGAAGACCCGCTCATGTCCTCCAAAGCCAGTCACGCCCAAGAACCTGGAGTCGGAGGCAGGGAAGACCCCTTTGCCGCGGGGGGAACACATCACGCGAGCATCGAGCCGGTCGACCAGTGCTCGAACCTCGGACGCTGCGCCCCGAGCTCCGTGGCCAACCCATACCGCAACACGTTCACCCAAGGCGTCCGCCACGGCACGCGCTCCGCTCACGGCCATGTGGGCACCCAACTGCACGGGCAGCGGGCCCAACGCGGGGGCCTTTGCGTCTTGAATCTGGAGCGGTACGGCCACGTGAGCGATGAACCCCTGCGGGCGCCGCAACCCTTCGAGAAGACGGGCCCGGACCCGCGGAAGCTGCTCCGGCGACTCGAGTGCGATCGCATCGTCGAACCATCCGCCCGCACCGTAGAGCCCGCAGTGGGCATAGCTCTCCGCGTCACTTGCCTGAAACGAGTGCCGTCCCCGAAGCCCAGCGCCGGTCAATGCTGAGAGCAAGATGACGCGCGCGCCCTCGGCCCGCGCAGCCGCGAGGCCGGTGAGCGCGTTGGTGATCCCGGGGCCGGTTGTGGTGAACACCAGGCCGGGCCCGCCGCCCGCGAGTTCGTGTTCGAGCGCCATGAAGGCGGCGCCGGACTCGTGCCGCGCGTGAATCGGGTCGAGCCCCTCCTCAACGAGCGCCGAGAACATCGGCACAGCAGCCCCGCCCAGGATCCCGAAAGCGCGTCGGCATCCCGCATCGACCAACGTCCGGGCAAGTTCCGACGACACCGTTGTCGTGCGCCCAGCGTCCACATCCGCGGAAGGTTGGGCTCGTTGTTCAACCATCATCATCCTCGGCGGCGTCGTGCCACTTCGATCAGCATGGATCGCCACGCCCCGGTTCGCACTGTGGGCAAGACGGATTGACCACAATCAATCACGACACCGTGCTGCGGTGTCGCACCTTTTTGATGTGACCTGTCCCTTAGGACAGCTCCCCTTCTACGCCTTCGTTGGTACCGTATTTTACCGATGCAGGATGCGGGTGAACGCGCAGAGTTGCGTGTATGGGTCCGCCACCGAGCGGACGCCATTGCAGCTGCGGCGATGGTCAAAGCGCTGGTTCACAGTGCCGGGGGTTCTGGCGTTCAGGCGTCGATGGTCGCGACCGCGACGACCGAGCTGGCCCAAAACATCGTCTCGCATGCCGGGGGAGACGGTGAGGTGGTTGCCTGGCTCGAGGATGAGAACGTGGTCGTGCGAGCTCGGAGCGCGGGTGGGGGCGCGAGTGCTGCTCCCACCCGTGGCGGGCTTGGCCAGGGGCAAGCAGCCGTCCGTCGGATGATGGACTCCGTCGAATTCGCACCCGGCCCCGACGGCGGATTGGTCGTCACGGCGCGCGTGCGCATCGCCGCGCTTGGGAGGCCCGCGTGCAGGTGAACGAGCTGCTCGAGGAGCGGTTGTTCGGGATGCTCGTGCGCTACACCTCGGAGCCCACGGCCCGGGGCATCCTTCAGAGAGCGCGTCGCGGCCAGAACGCGAAGCGCGGAGATGCCAAGGCCTACTTCGACCTGGTGATGTTCGGCGCAAAGCTTTTCGTCGAGAACACCCGGCACGCAGACCTCACCGAGTCCTTGCAGCAGGTGTGTTTCGGCTCGATCCGCTTCGAGCCTCCGCGGCCCAGTCCCCACGAGGTCGAGATTCAGGACGAGCACTCCAGCCGACGCGCGCGACTGTTGGTCCGTCGGCTCGTACGAGCTGCAGGAGGACGGGAACTCACCGCAGTCCGAGCCGCCACGGCCCTCAGCGAGCTCACCCGCAACGCCTTGATGTATGCCGGCGGTGGTTCGGTTCGGGTCGAGTTGAACGACCGCGACCGGAAGCTACGCGTCGTCGTACGGGACGACGGTCCGGGCATCGACGACCTCGACCGAATCCTCTCCGGGAGCTACCGGAGCAAGACCGGTCTTGGCCGCGGGCTTCTTGGCGTCCGGAAGCTCGCGGACCACTTCCACGTGCAGACCTCCGCATCCGGCACGACGATCTGCTTCGAGATGCTCGTATGAGACTCACGACCGCACAACGCATGCGGCCCTACCCGGGGTTCAGCTCCTCGGGCGACCTCGTGGTCGTCCGGCAAGCCGCTTCATGCACGATGCTGGCCGTCATCGACGTGCTTGGACACGGCCCCGACGCTGCCGAGGTCGCCGTTCGTGCGGGCGAATACCTCGAAGCCGCCGATCTACAGGCCGACGTCGAGGCGTGGATGCATGGCTTGCACGACGCGTTGGCTCGGACCCGCGGCGCGGCGGCGGGACTTGGGCGGGCACAAGCCGGGGCGCTCGAGGTCGCGGTCGTCGGCAACATCGAGGTCCGCTGCTGCGGCACTCGGGTGGGTGTCATCGCGACGCCGGGCATCGTCGGACGCCGGATGCGACGGCTTCGCTCGTTTTCCTTCCCGATGTGTGGCGGCGACCGTCTGGCGATGCATAGCGACGGACTGCGCCATTTGGACCTGGCAGCCACCCGGGAGCTGTCGCTGGAAACCGCCTGCGACCAGCTCATGCACGAGTTCGCCGTCGCGGTCGACGACGCCTCTCTCCTCCTGACGGACTTTCACGATGCTTGACCATCTCGAAGACGACCTCGAGTCCCCCTTGCCGATCATCTGGCTTTGGGACTGCATGCTCGTGCCCCTGCAAGGGGAGCTCAGCGACGCTCAAGCCGCTCGCCTGAGCCAGGACGCCCTCGATGGGATACGCGCCCGCGGATGCGTGGGCCTGATCATCGACGTCTCCGGGCTTTGGTTGGTCGACAGCCACCTGTGCGCGGTGCTGGCGGACATCGCCCGAGCGGCCCGCCTGATGGGGACCCGGACGATGCTCTCCGGCTTGCGTCCGGAGGTCGCCCTCACCCTCCTGGCCATGGACATCTCTTTCAGTGGATTCGAGACGGCGCTCAACCTCGAGCAGGCCCTCGAAGCCCTGGATATCCGCCGCGCCGAAGACCCTTCCGACAACCCGCTCGAGCACAACGTCCCCAAGCTGCACCGCGATGACTGACGCTTCACCATCCATTCGAATCGAGCCGCCGCGGGTCGCGGCGCTGCTCGACGTGCTCTCCATGATCGCCGTCGGCGAGCTGGACATGGAGGCCATCAACCTCAAGCTCCCGCCCAACACAGACGAGTTCGGTGAGGTCGAGACGATGCTCCGCACGCTCGCCGCGGACCTCGGAGAGGTGCTGCAAGCCAACGAGCACTACACGCAGCAGATCGAGGCGACCGCTCGGGAGCTGCAAACAAAGCTCGACACCATCGAGCGTCAGCAGCTCGCCATCGCCGACCTCTCCACCCCGGTGCTCGAGATCTGGACCGACGTGCTCGCCCTGCCCATCGTCGGGATTGTGGATACCCAGCGGTCGGTGGAGATGACCGAGCGGCTCCTGCAGGCGATCGTGACCCGACAGGCTCGCTGCGTGATCATCGATATCACCGGGGTCGATGTCGTCGACACGGCGACGGCCGATCACTTCGTGAAGATGGTCCGAGCCGCCGCGATGCTGGGCGCCCACTGTGTGGTCTGCGGTATCAGCCCCGATGTCGCGCAAACGTTGGCGCGGATCGACGTGGAGCTGACGGATGTGACCACGATGCGCAGCCTCAAGGACGCGCTGCACCATTGCCTGGCCCACATCGACCACATGGAGAAACCGCGCGCCCGTAACCGGCGTGCTGCGCTTGCCCGAGCCGAGGAGAACGAACCGTGACGTGTACCCGTGGAAACATCGACAACCTCTACTTCGTGCGGTGGATCCGGCCCGAGGTGGACGACGCGCTCGCCATCATCGACGACGTCCGCACCCTACGAGCGTCTTCGGAGCAGCCGCTGCACTACTTTGCGATCATCGGCCCCGATGTCGACCCTCCCGGTGATGACGTCCGAGCGTCCATGAAGGAGAGCATCGACGACCTGCTTCAGCACTGCGCGACGGTGCACCTCGTGATCGAGGGGAAGGGCTTCCGCAGAGCGATGGCCCGAAGCATCGGGACCGGAATCTTCCTGCTGTCCAAGAACCGAGGCCGAACCTTCGCCCACGACCGGGTCGAAGATGCGCTCGCCCGTGCTGGCCTCTCGAGCACCGAAGTCGCCTCGGTCCGGGCGGAGGCTGCGAGCCGAGGCTTGCTGAACGACGACGCGGGCGAAGCCGACGCGTCCAGCTAACGCCCAGCGGTCGATCAGCCGCAGTCGACGTCGACGTCGACCTGGCCGTCGCGACTCAAGATGACGAGGATATCGGTGCAGTCGTCGGCATCCAGGGCCGTGTCCTTGGCCCGCAACCGGTCGTTGTTCCGAAACGTCTCGTTGTTCGCCAGCCCGGCCACGTCGCGCAGATCGGACCCGCGCGCGTCAACATCGGACAGCAGCTCATGGAGTTCGAGCCCATCGAGGGTTCGGACTCCGGAGTCTTGGAACGTGAGCGACGTCAGGCGCTCCCACGTAGCCACAAACGCGACGCTGCGCACTGGATCTCCCGAGATATCGAGCGACTCCATGTCGGTCAGAACCGCCAAGGGCGACAGGTCGTCGACGCCGGTGTTGGCCAGCCCGAGGCTTTGAAGGCGAGTCCCCGCAGCGATCTGTTGCACGTTCTCGGCTGTCACCGGGGTGCCGGTGAGGTCCAGCGCTTCGAGCTGTCTCTTATACACATCTCCGAGCCCACGAGACCTCTCTACATCTCG
>CAJXVA010000123.1 GCA_913061055.1 uncultured Pseudomonadota bacterium | reverse complement strand
TCGTCGGCAGCGTCAGATGTGTATAAGAGACAGGACCAGTTCGGTCACGGACAACCTGAGGCAGGCGCTCGTCGGCTATCTCGACGAGGTCCGCAAAGCCGCCCCGCACGCCGATCCGGTTGAGTTGCTGGCTCGCCTAGACCGAGCGCGCTCGTTGGCGCAGTCGATCGCTGACTTCAGCCGGTAGGCGGATCCTCGATGACGCCCACCTCAAGCGCCCCGCTACCGCTTCACGATCGGGTCAACCAGTGGATCTAGACCACCAAAGCAGGCGAAGGGGCAAACGTCCGGATCGGAGGGCTCTCCCCGGTCGATGGCCACCATCATGTCGTTTGGGATCTGGGCACGAAAGCCCTGAGCGCGCGCTGCGGTCACGCTGATGCTGCGGCGCGGCGTTTGACCTCGATACGCCCCGCCACCCACGCCACCACCACGTACAGCGGGAGCTCGACCAACATCCAGTTCGGGAGCTCCAGCTGCATCATGTTCATGATCCCACCGACGAGGGAGAGCACGCCGACGATCATGGCAAGGACCATCGGTTTGGACGCGCCGAGCCGTGCCGCCGTCCAACCACCGACGAACGACTGGCCGAGGTGCGCAGCCAAGACAAGGATGAACGCGGTCGCTGGCAGCGGGGCGATGTACGCGTTCATCTGGGCCGGATCGTTCATGTCGATGCCTGCGGGCATCGGGAACAGAACGTAGGCGTTGAGCATGACCAGCGCCATGTTTGTGACCATGCCAGCGGCGAGACCGGCGAAGACGGCGAGGACGTTGCGAATCATGGGCGAGTCTCTTGAGGACTTCCCAGGCGTACCACGGCGCGAACGTCACCGGCGCCGTGAGGCACCACTGCGAACAATGCGGCGACCGGATGGCGTAGTCTTGCGGCATGACTTTGCGCCGCTTGCCCGTACTTACGCTCTTGGGTTTTGGACTCACCGCGTGGGGCTGCGGCGACGGAAGCACCGCTGACACCGATTCGCCGGGGCTCACCACCGCATCCAACGACGGGACAAGCACCACCGCCGCGGCGAGCTCGACCGGGTCTGCAACCCAGTCCGGCGGCGGCGTGACGGGCTCGGTTGGCTCGGGCAGCACCACCGAGCCGCCCTCCGACGACGAGTCGGGTCCGCCCCCAGTCACGTTCGACCTCGGGATCCTTCCCGACATCGGAGAGCTCGAGCAGTCCGGGTGCCAGGGGATCGATTTCCTGTTTGTGATCGACAACTCCGGGAGCATGACCCAGCAGCAAACCCAGCTGCTGGCGAGCTTCTCCGGATTCATCGATGCGATTCAGACCTCGCTCGAGAACGTCGACTCGTATCACGTGGGCGTCGTGACCAGCGACAACTACGGAGGCAACGCACCTGGCTGCACCACGATCGGTGACCTCGTCACCCAGACGGCTGGGTTCGGTTCGTCCGAGGCGACGTGTGGCCCGTTCGTGGGCGGACAGCGCTTCGCGACCGACGAAGACGATCTGCAGCAGGTCTTCCCGTGCATTGCCCAGGTTGGGACGAGTGGAAGCCCCATCGAGCAGCCCGTCACCGCCACCGTCGCGGCGCTCGACCCCTCCAACGCCGAGCCAGGGGCCTGCAACGAGGGGTTCATCCGGGAGGACGCGATTCTCGTCGTCGTGATCGTCACCGACGACCCGCCGTTCGACTTCGACCTCGACGACGCCCATCCGGACACCGACACCTCCGGATGGTTCGATGCCGTGGTCGCAGCCAAAGGAGGTGACGTCGAGTCTGTCGTCATGATCGGCTTCGTCCCGCTGGACGCTGCGGCGACCTGCACGTTCGGCACAAGCCCGAACCTCATCGGCTTCGTCGAGGAGTTCGGCGAGCAGGGGGTGTTGGCCAGCATCTGCGAGCCCGACTACGCGCCGATCTTTGCGTCTTCGATCGAAACGATCGAGACCACCTGCGACAACTTCATCCCGCAGGGGTGAGTCGCTTGATCGATGTGCTCACCCTCGGACCGCACCGGGAGGGATGCCCATGTGCCGCTTGAAGGCCCGACTGAATGCGGCGTCCGAGCTGTAGCCGAGCCGCTTCGCGACCTGGGCCAGCGGCACCTTGTCCTCGCGGATCCATGTCGTCGCGACCTGCATGCGAAGCCGAGTGAGGTAGTGCATCGGAGAGGCTCCGACGAGTCGGGCGAAACGTTCGGCAAAGGTCGCTCGCGCCATGTCGACGCGTTCGGCGAGCTCTGCCACGGTCCAGGGGCCATCGGGACTGCCGTGCATCAGGGCGAGGGCGCGACCGATCCGGGGGTCCCGCAACGCGCCGAGCCATCCGGTGCGGGCCTCGGCACTCTCCAGCCAGGCTCGAACCGCGCCGATCACCAGGACATCGGACAGCCGCGTCATGATGATCTCCGTCCCCGGTCGAGGGTGGGCAGCCTCGTGCGCGAGGGCCTCGAGCGTTGTTCGGATCCAGGGCTCGGTCTCCGCTTCGTTGGCTCGAATGCACAGCAGGTTGGGGAGCAGCTCGAGCAGCGCGTGGGTCTCGAACCGGAAACCTCCACAGACGACGAGCGCGGACTCTCCCCCGCCGCCGTGGCGCAATACCGCGGCTGCCCGACCGCTCTTCTCCTTGTCCAGGGTCTCCACGGGCAGCGCCGCGGAACTTGGATGGTCGACGAGCTCGTGGCCGCCACCGTGCGGGAGGACGACGAGATCGCCGCGACGCAGGTGCAGCGGCGAGTCGTTCCCAACACGCAGCCAGCAGGACCCTTCGGCGACCACGTGGTAGTGCGCGCCCTCCCAGGTCGGCATGCGTAGGCCCCAGGGCGCAGTCAGCTCGCTGCGACAGTAGAACCCACCGGTGAGCCGCAGGTCGTGCAGGACCTCGGCGGTCGGGTCGAGGTCGCGGGGGCTGTTCATGTCCGTGGGGTTCTGGCCAGAGTAATTGGTAACGATTAGAGATATATTATCATAGATCCTCTGGGGGTTCGGGTTCATACCGAGAGCGAAGGAACCCAGCCATGAACATCGCAGTATTCGGAACCGGCGTCGTCGGACAGACCCTCGCCCAGAAGCTCGCCTCCCTCGGACACGCCGTGACCATCGGCACCCGCAACGCCGAAGGGACGCTCGCCCGCACGGATCGTGACTCCCAGGGGCGGCCCCCGTTCAAGGACTGGCACACGGCCAACCCGACCGTGAAGCTCGCGGCGTTCGCCGAAGCTGCCGAGCCCGCAGAGCTCGTGGTCAACGCGACCAACGGCGGGGGGGCGCTCGCAGCCCTGCAAGCTGCCGGGCAAGACCACCTCGCCGAAAAGATCCTGTTGGACGTCTGCAACCCGCTGGATTTCTCTCAGGGATTTCCGCCGCTGCTGAGCGTCTCGAACACAGACTCTCTCGCCGAGCAGATCCAACGGGCCTTCCCCGACACCAAGGTCGTCAAGAGCCTCAACACGATGAGCGCGTCCGTGATGGTGGACCCGCGGCTGCTCCCCGGCGAGCACAACGTGTTTGTGAGTGGAGACGACGTCGACGCCAAGTCCCGAGTCACCGCGCTTCTCGTGTCGTTCGGCTGGGCCACGGCCGAAGTCATCGACCTCGGAGACCTCAGTACAGCTCGCGGCGCGGAGCAGATGCTCCCGATGTGGACCCGGTTGTACGGCGCACTTCCGACTCCGATGTTCAACTTCCATGTTGTGGTGGGCGAAGGGGCTCCGCAGAGCTAGCCGCCAGAGTTGAAGTCCGACTCGACGTCTCACTCCCGAAAGCGAACGTGGAAATGGTTCGCATGTCCGCGCCAGTGCCGAATCACGCCCTTGGCGGCCGCCGAACCGCGCGGGTACTGGAACAGCTCGGCGAGCCGGTCTTCTTCCACACCTTCGCGTTTGGCGTGTTCGTAAAGCAGGCGCTGCAAGCCGTAGTCGACGAAGATGTAGCGCACGCGCTCGGTACCCAAGAACGCATCGAGTAGGGCCCACGAGCGGACCACATCGAGGCGGCCCGCGGTGGCGGTGACGAAGCGTTTGACGTCGGCGACGTCGCCCTGGAGTACGTAGCCCACGTCGACGTCGCGCCCGTCCTGGTGCGAGAGGTGGGGAGGGAAGGGGCCGCCGGACTTCTTGCTGATGTCACCGACGTGCACGGCCGGCCCGCCGAGACCTCGGTCGAGGTACCGTTTGGCCGCAGTCTGGATCGCGGTGACGGTGCGTGGGGTTCCCCAGGCGTTGTCCGGCCGCTTGATGACGTAGCCTGGGCCCGGCTGAAGCTGTCCAGCTTCGTCCATCGAGTTGACGCGAGCATCAAAGTCGACGAAGTCGGGATAGAAGACCTCGCGGCCGGTCATCGCCACGGGCTCTTCGGGAAAGTCGAGCCGTTCTTCGGAGTCTCCCCGCCGAAAGACGATCGCATCGCGCTGAATCGCTGCGATCTCGACGCCCGGTCGAACCGAGTCTCCCACCGCGTATGTGGTGATGCTCGATCGCTCTTCGTCCTGGACGGTCGCACGACTGCGCGTTGGATCCTCGCCCACCATGGTTGCCATCAGCACCAGCGGAAGGTCGGTGGGCACGATCGCGGGGACCTCGTCAGCCTGCACGGGGACGACGGGCTCAGCCTTCGGAGCAGGTGCACCCACGTCGAGCGGTTGCGACGGAACCTCGACGGGGGCCGGCTCTGGTTGCCCGCATGCCGCGAGCAGCACCACGAGCAGGAGCGGACGCATCACGCCATCATGGTGCGTCATTCGGTGGCGAGACGCGAGGCGCCCACCGCTGATCGAGGATGCTCTCGCCGGTGGCGCCGTCACAGACGTGCCCGCCAGCGCGGTCCACGTACGCGAAACGTTGTCCGTCTCGAGACCAACTCGTGTCGTGCAGCCCTTGAGCTTTGCGGACCCAGACCCGGGCGTTGCGCTCGGTGTCGATCATGGTCAAGTGAACGTCACTCGAGGTCCACTCGCTGCGGTGTTTCTGGACCACGACGCTGTGCTCTCCGGTCGCCGTGGGTGCGGTGCCGACGACCTCGACCGGGCGGAGTTGCAGGGCGCCCAGCTCGTGACCGAGGCTGGCCATCCAATCCGAGCTTTCTCGACCGCGAGGCTTGCCACCTTCAGGCCAGGCCGTTCGCTCCGAAGGGTTGACCGTCTGCAGCGACCCCAGCTTGCCCGCCTCGACCGTGAGCACTTGCAGGGGCTCCGAGGGCCGGCTCGAAGCCAACACGACGGAGCCGCCGGTGTCATCCGGTCGCCAGCCAGTACGCTCGATCCCCCAGACCACAGGCATCGAGACGGTGTCGAGCACGGTGTCGGTGTCGATCTCGCGCAGCTGCACCTTGCCCTTGTCGTTCATCGTGACTAGATGGTCGTCCCCCGCGAAAGCGAGCAGGCGCGGCGTTCCGCCCATCGCCGCGAGTCGGCGTACCTCGCCCGTGCCGTCCACCGACTCGAGGATGATCTCGTCCGCAGTGCCCCAAGCCACTGTCGTGCCGGTAGGGCTCAGGCCGACCGCGTGCGCGGCGAGTGAGCTGCGTTGTACGACCTTTCGGGACTGCCCATCGATGCTCTGAACCCGGAGCGCATCGCCCCATGCGATCGCATGAACACCGCCACTCGTGGTCGTGTGCATCAGGGAGAACTCGTCGGACCCATCGTAGGACACCGCTTCGGCGACAACGGGCGTCAGCAGGGTGCGGTCGGAGCCGGGCTCCCACGGCACCGCAGCGTCCAAGGGAAGACGAAGCGCTCGACCGGATCCGGTCTCGGCGATGATCTCATCGGCAAGCGGATGCACCCGGGGGCGGAAGCGGGTGTCCGACTCGGCGACGAGCATGCGCCGCGTGCCGTCTCGCAGATCGACGACCTCGATCTCGAAGCGGCCCTTCTTGGGGAGGGGCTTCTGCATCGCGGTGGCGTATCGGCCATCGGAACTCATGCCGATGTCGTTGCGGTTGGGGCTCTGGTCGATCGCGAGGGTCTGCGGTTCTCCCACCAAGGCCAGCGAGTCGTCGGAGACCTCCAGCCGCTGCATGCGAACCGGTGCGAACTGGACCACCGCGGCATGGGTCTTTCCCTTCGCGTCTTGTCCAACGCGAAGCTGCCACGGGATGACCCCGTGCTCGTCGAGCTCGGCCAACACCTTTCCGTGTGCGTCCCACAGCCGCACCCGGTGGTCGACCCCGAGCGCGAGGATCCGTGTTCCCCCGCCCAGGACGTGGACCTCGAACATCGGATCGATCGGGGGAAGGTCGAACGCCGTCACCCAGCGGGCACCATCCTTGGTCACCTCGATGCGCGCCACGTGGGCCCCGCCGGTGGTGTCGATGAACGCGGCGAGGAAGCCTGACTCCGTCGCCGCAAGCGACATCCACAGCGGTTCCTCCACGGGCAATACCCAGGGCACCGCGTCGGCATCGAACGATGTCCACAGCCGGACGCCACCAGTCACGTCGAGTGTGAGCGCCGATTTTCCGTCGCGGTCGAGCACGACCTCGTGCATGGAGGTGACATGGGGAGCCGCGGCGAGGGCCACCGAAGGCATCGTTGCGGACTCGATGTTTGTCGCGACCGGGGTCGCTGTTGCGTCTGCCTCCGCAGCGGACTGCGTCGCGGGGCCGCTGGTACCCGCTTCGGCGACTGTGTTGACACAACCGGATGCGAGCAAGGCGAGGGAAGCGAGGAGTCGGGCGTTCATCAGAGGGTCTCCAGGTAGGCGACGAGGTCGTGGGCTTGAGCTGAGGTCAGCTCGGAGAAGTCGGCCATTTCGTGCACGCTGCCCTTGTCGGTGACGAGGGCCCACAGGTCGACAGCACTTCCGTCGTGGTAGTAGGGCGCCGTGTGGGCGAGGCCCTGCAGGGACGGGGTGTCCGTTTCTTCCAGCCCCCAAGCGTCGAACGGATACTGGTTTCCGTCGGCCATCGCTTCGCCGGAGTGGCAGTTGCTGCACTCGAGCGTGCCCTCGAACAGCCCCTTGCCTCGCTTCACAGCGGCGGCACTGGCGACGGTTGGGCGCGTTGCCGTGGGCAGCCACTGCACGTAGGCCGCCAGGTCGTCCCGTTGGCTGCGGCTCAGCGACGAGCCTCCGAGTCGTTCGATCGTGTGCTTGAAGCTCGCGTTCAACGTCGGGTCCATGCCGCCCCACTTGTAGGGCTCGGTCCCTCCGACGCGTCCGGCGAGCATGGGTGTCTGAAGGATGGCGCCTCCCAGGCGCCAGCTAAGCCCGTCCTGTCGACCTTCGGGATGGCATGAGGCGCAGGCCATCGTGCCGCTGTCGGAGATCTGGTTCGACTCTCCCCGACGGAAAAGCTCCGCGCCACGCTCGACGGACTCAGGACGCTTCGATGCGGCCAACTCGGGACCCACCGACACGGCGGATTCGGTGTGCCACGGCTTGTCGTCCAGCTTCAGTTGATCCGGTCGCACGCGGATGAGTTTGCGGCTGAGCTCGCAGTGAACCCACAACGTCCCGCCGTCCACGACCATGCCGTCCGCGCCGCAGGCACTGGGACCGGTGTCCATGCGCCGATGCATGCGCCATGCGCTATAGGCCGAAGGAAGCGACACGTCCGAGATACCCACGATGTCGTCGTCGCCGTAGCCCGCGACGTACAGCCGGTCGCGCTTGGCGTCGTACGCCATCGCTCGCGGCTGATGGACGTGCTGTAGCTCCGACACCTGAATCTTCGCCTGACCGGCCTCGCGGGGGGAGACCACGGCGAGTCGGTGATCGATCGGTGGGACTTCCTCGGGACCGCCTCCGTAGCTGTCCTGCATGCCTCGCGACGGCACGCGTTTCATCTGCGGCGTCGCGACCTGGTGGGGCGCCACCACCTGCCCGTGCCCGACGTACGCAACCGAGAAGACGTTGCGGGCGTGTCGGCGACCCTGGTCGGTCGGCACCGAGAATCGACTGCGCGCCTCGGAGATGGTTGCAACCGGAACCTTCTCGTCGCTCCAGTCGTCGAACTCCATCTCCACCTTCACGTGGTCACGTGGATCGAGCGCGTGCCAACGCACCGTCTCGCCTTGGGTGTCGAGAAACACTTCCGCCAACGCACCCGAACTCAGAAAGCCGACGGTGGCGCGGGTGCCATCGGCCGACACCGCGAGGCCCCGAGGCTCGGCACGAAGCTCGACCGACCACGCTTCCTTCATGGTCTTCGTATCGATGGCGACCAGGCGGTGGTCCGCGACGCTGGTGACGTAGATCGTGGCGCCGTTCGGCGAGAGCCCCAATCCGTACGGCTCGGCCACGGTCACGCTGGTGTCCTCTTGGAGGCGGCCGCTGTCGGATGTGTCGAGACGGACCAGTCGGTTTCCCGCCCGGTCGGCGACGAATGCCAGCGCGCCGCCATCGGTCACCAGCTCGCCCAGTGCTCCGGAGAAGTCGAGCGATGCCACCGGGGCACCATCGCGATCGGCTCGAATTACCGCGGCCGCGTTGCGCTCCGCGACGAGGAGTCCGTGCTCATCGAGAACGACGGTCCCTCCGCGGTGTCCGACGTGCGGCGCATCGGTGGGAATGCCGACCGCACCGCTGCGTGCGTGGGTCGGACTGAGCACACCCAGATCTCGCGACGCCGAGTAGTCGTGCGCTTGGGCTCCTCCCACGGCCCCTGCCACCAAGAGCAAACCCACCACGCTTCCTGCCCACGTCCGTCCATGCATCGCACCGTGTATGCGCGAGCGGCGGGGCCGCATTCCCAGGTCTGCCGGGATGGGATGAATTCTTCATCCCATGGGCGACGAGAAGGCGTGGCCGCATGAAGGGTCACGCGACGGTAGCGAGCTTGCTCGCCGAAGCGGCGCTCCGAAAGCTCAGCTGGCGGCGCCGACTGCCGTGAGCAACTCGTCGTCCGGCTGGTCGAACTCGATGGCGACCTTGTAGGGCCACAGCCCGCCTGGGTCGTTGGAGTTGGGCTCTTGGCGGACGACGCGGCCCTGGACAAGACGCGGGCATCCAGCCTCGGGATCGACATGCAGGGACACGTGGACCTCGCTGCCCAGCTCGAGTTGCCGACGCGCAGCGAGCAAGATGCCCTTGGCACTCACGTCCTTGGCGACCGCAGTGTTGCGGCGCTCGCCATGGCGCATCCGAACTGGAAACCAGGTCTTCACGCGGCGCGAGCGTCGGTTTTCGGCGGTCATGCGCACAGTGTAGGACACTTGGTCACCATTCGCCACCCGGTGTCTCATCCTGCCGCAGGTACGGCCCAGCGACCGTTTTGGCGGGTGTTGGGGCCGTCGATCCGACCGTCATCATCGGGGGCCGACTCCGGGCCCGGATCTGGCGAAAAAAAAGTCACCACAGGCGCCCATGGGACACCTGAGGTGCACGCGCCGCGGGTTGGGTTGAGTCGGTCCCGAAGTGCTTCGACCAAATCCCCAAACGGAGGGCGACGCCTCGGGCCATCGCGTCGGACGGATCGCGATGACGCGTCGCCTCGGACTCAAACCCTAAGGTCATGTCCCCTTGGTGCAGTCCCATGGGACACCTCTGGGACACGTCACAACGCGAAAAAGCGACGCTAGCCGACGAGCGTCTCGACAAAGCAGGCTGTAGCCTCTCGCCATGAACGGTCTCGTCGCCGCCCTCGTGTCGTTCGCTCTGATGGCTCCGCAGGTGCAATCCGAACCGCCCGCGAGCCCGCCGGAGGCTACCGCGACCTCGGGAGAGGATGTCGTGCATCTGAAGTCCGGCGGGTTCGTCCGAGGGACGATCGAGGAGTACGAACCTGGGGGGAGCGTCGTGTTGCGCAAGACGGACGGTTCGACTCGGACGTTCTCCGCGCAGCAGGTCGACCATGTCGACGTGGCCCGTGCACAACCCCAACCCCCACCGAGCGTTCCGTTGACGACCGAGCCTCCCTCTCTAACGCTCGGCCCCGGTCAGGCCCGCGTTCATCTGGTCGGCGCTGGCCGGCGCTCGGGAGACCTGGCCTTGCTGCGACGAACCGGCGGGGTGTTCGTTTCGGGGTCGGCCGGATCCGCGTCGGGGTTTTCCTGGGATACGGTCTGCGCGGATCCGTGCGGAAAGCCGGTGGACACGACCGCCGTCTACTTCGTCAACGGACTCAACAAGGGGGCGTTGACGAGCTCGAAGACGCTGAGCCTGGCGCCGTACGAAGGCCAAGACGTGACGCTGAACGTGCGAGGCGGAAGCACGGGCTTGCTCGTCGGCGGCGTGGTGGTCATGACGGTGGGCGGCGTCGCTGCCGGGATGTCGTCGCTGTGGTTCATCAACGACGACTACAGCAAGGTCAACGGAGGTGCGATGTTGGCCGCTGGGATGGCGGGCTTTGTTGGCGGGCTCATCATGCTCCTGCGGGGGCGCCACCGAGTCGAGCTTCAGCCCGGACGGCCTGGGTGAAGCTCGAGGTCCAACCCACCCTACAGGACCAGCTCGATCCCGACGGCGGCCAGCGTCATACCTGCGCCTTCCAGTGAGATCTTCAGACCCTTGACCCGGTTGTTCTGCAGGTCGAGACACAACCGCGTCGCGGTGCTCATGTCGCAGCGGGTCAGGTCGGAACGATGGAAGATCGTTCGCTCCAGATCGCTGCCGTCGAACTTGGAGCCGGTCAGGGTCGCTTCCCCGAAGTCGGTCTCGTTGAGCTTGCAGTCCTTGAACGTGGTCTGCGGGAGATGGAGCCCAAAGAACGACGAGTAGCTGAGGTTGCACTGGGTGAACTCGAACTCCAGCGCGAACACGTGGCAGTTGGAGAACATCACGCCGCGGATCCGGCACTCGACGAAGCTCGCGCTGCGAAATCTCGTGCCGCTGACCTTGCAGTTGGAGAACTCGCAACGGGTCCACGCGCAGTCGTCGAACACGGCCTCTGCGAGGTCCGCATCCGTGAACTTGCAGTCGACGAACTCGCAGGCATCGAACGAGCACTTGCGAAGATCGAGCTCGGTGAAGTCCTCCTTGGTGAAGACTTCGGAGTCCCACTCGGTACCAGGTTGCGGTGTTGGCATCTCGGATCTCGCTGCGGCGTTCCTTGTGGAGGTGGAGACCTAACCACGAAAAACGACTCCGTGGTGCTGGGCGCACCGGCGGAGTCGTTGTGCTCCCTGACTTCAGGGAGGTCCTCGAAGTGGACTACAGGGAGATCGACCAGGAGGTCAGGCTGCCGGAGTCCAGGCGGGCGGAGTCGATGACCTCGAGGGTCCATTCGCCGCCGCGATCCATGCCTTCGAAGGCTGACGTGTCGAGCTCGAGCTCGAGGTTGTCTTGCCCGCCACCGGTGCGCTCGTGCAGGATCTCGACCACGTCGCCGTGAACAAGGCGGACGGTGAGGTCGCCGCGCCACGTGTGCGCAACCGAGACCGTCACGCTGAGGGTACCGACCGTGCCTTCAGCGTCGACCTCGAGGGTCTGGCTGATGCCCGCGTCGTCGTCGTCGGGAATCTCGACCGACGTCTCGGAGGTGAAGGTTTGCAGCTCGCCGGGTTCGATGGGATCGACCGGGTCGACCGGTGCAACGATGACCTCGGGAATGTCCGAGACGTACGCGCGACCGAACTCATCGACGTAGTCCATCGACAGCCAGCCGTAGCCAGCGCCAGCGGGGTGGTCGACGCCGAAGCCTTCGGTGCCCCAGCTGTTCTTGAACAGGTAGAAGCCCTGCTCCATCACCGGGTTGCCATCGGCATCGAGCACGGTGTTGCCCTCGCCGTCGACCCGCGGGAACTCGAGGTCGAGGTCCCATCCGAGGATGAGGATGGAGTGACCCGCGGGGCTCTCACGGCTGATCTCGCGGTCCTCGTCGTTGGGTGCGCGAACGATGCCGGCGTCCCAGGAGTCGAGGTTGCGGGGGAGCTCCGAGCGACGGTGGTTCCACGCTTGGTAGAAGAACTCGAGACCCACGACCACACCGGTTCCGTTGACGCGGATGTGGTCCATGATCGAAGCGCGGCGAGAGTTGAGCCAGCGGCCCGGAGGCAGCTGGAACTTCTCTGCGGTGAGTGCGTCCTCGGGTGGCTGGCCGTTGGTGTAGCAGCGCGTGGGTTGGTCGTCCTCGCCGTCACACGCCTCGTCTTCGTCGACGCCCCACTGATCGACCTCGTAGGTCCATGCAGCTTCGGCCGGTATGCCGTACTGCGTGACGGCACGGAGGTTGTAGTAGGCGTTGCTGCCGGAGGTGTTCGGGAAGGAGCCGACCTCGAACTTGGCCGACCACTGAAGGTATTGCTCGGAGAAGTCTGGGTTCTCCATGCCGCCGGCGATGTACAGGTGCTCCATCAAGCCAACGGTCGAGAAGATCGAACAGACGCCGCGGCGACCCTGGCTCTTGACTGCGGACTGCAGCTCGAGCAGATCGCGGTGCTGCCGAGGAGCGGGGCCGTCGGCCTTGATCTCGAAGGGCAGCTCGTCGTTGGTGGGCGCGCCGTCGAGAAGGGCATCGAGGTCCGAGAGCGGAGCGTCGCCGTCGTCTCGGTTGTCGCCGCGATCGCAGCCGGGGGTTGCCAGGGAGAACAGAGCGAGTGCGAGGAGCGACTTCTTGAACATAGACACCAACCACCCGGACCGAAGTCCGTTGGGCACACACGTGAGCACATTTCGTGCCAACGAAGCGTGTCACAACGTGGCACCTCGTGCCGATAATTGATCAGTGATCTCAAGCCCGTAGAGGATCGGGAGAGATCGGGGCGGGCAGGGGTGGCTACTCTTGTTGCCACCTGCGGAGTGGGACCGGATTGAGGACCTGCCAGTCCAAGTCACGTCCGCCAACCCATCTTGTCCTTGCGCGGCTACCGGAGGCATGGCCGTTGTCGCCTCTCGTCGGATCGTGAGTCTGCTGCTCTTCGCTGTGGCCTGCGCGCGGGCCCCAGCACCACCCCGCGCGAGCGCGGCGGGTGAGCCAGTCGCAGATGCTTGCGTGAGCAACTGCGCCGCGATGTGCCAGCAAACGGCGACGGCTCACTCCGAGCTACGCCCCAGTTGCCTCGAGCAGTGCTTCGAGACCTGTCAGTGCGATCAGCTCGCCTTCGATAGCCACTGCCGATGCACTGTGAACCGCGCCATCTTCACCGGCGAACCCGTCCCCGAAGCGTGCGTTGCCGGCCAGAGTGGTCCGGCGATTCCCGTCCTTGCGTCTCCCGACGTCGCCGGTTTCTGACCCAGACCGGTCGGGGTTTGCAGCATCGGAATGCGCGCTTCGCAGGGCCTCGAACCGACTCTGTGCGAAGGCCGCTAACTATCGCTGTACGCCGATCTATCGTGCTCTAGGAGGCGTGCTCAGGGGGCGCCGTCCGCACACGCGAAAATGCTGTTCGAGATGGGGAAAGTATCCCCACCCCTGCACTCGACCGCATCCAGCGGGAGCCGTAGAGTCCGCCCGATGAGTGTCGAAGTGCTTGAATCGTTCGTTGGCCAGATGACTGTGGCTGAGCTGTGCAATCGAACCGGGCGAAGCGTCGAAGAGCTGCTCGCATTCTGCAGCAACCGGCGCCCCGCCAAGTCGACCTCGGCAACCCCGAAGGCGACGACGAAGACCAAGACGAAGTCCGGTGGGAAGAAGCGGCGGGTCCGAGCGAGCAGCGACCAACTCGTGGCGCTCGACGAACGCGTCCTCAATCTGATCACCGCAGCCAAGGACGGAATCGGCGGCCGCGAGATGGCGAACAAGACCGGCGAGACCCTGCCGCGACTCCGTGGGTCGCTGAAGCGTCTGGTCGACAAGAAGAAGATTCGCTTCGCCGGCAACACCGCCGCGCGTCGGTACTGGGCGAAGTAGCCGAGCGCCTCCGCCGAACTGTCCGGCGTGGAGGCGCCCGCGGTTTGAGAGTGTCCGGAAAAGCGGACACTTTCCGGGCGGCGCCTCGGTCCTACGGGCTGACGCGCCCGACCCAGAGCTGGCCGCCCATCGGGCCATACCCACCGGCGGTCACCCAGATGTAGTCATCCGGTCCCACTGCGATCTGGGTGTCGTTGTCAGCGTTCGGAAGTCCCACGGACCACACCGTCGAGCCATCCGTACGGTCGAGCTTGCGGAGCTCGTAGGCACCGTTTCCGTTGCCGTCCTCGAGCAGGACGATGGGCGCACCCGTGGAGTCGACGGCCAGCTGAACTTGACCCGGGTTGGTCAGTGGCTGGCTCCACGAAACGCCAAGCGCCGCATTGAACTGGGTGAGGACGCCACCGGGGTATCCGGGCTCGCCGAAGTTGAGGAACGAGTAGACCAGTGGCGTACCGTCCGGACCGGTTGCGATCTCGGTGAACTGCGAAACGGCGCCGAAGGTGTTGGTGTCGGCGACGTTGCCGGCCGCGGTGTACTGGACCATGAGGGCCTCGAGATCACCGTTGTCCTCCCGCTCGCGCCGCCCCGCCACAAGGACGGAGTCGTTGGGCCCCGCCGCGACGCCGTACCACGTGTAGACGTAGAAGGCTGGAGCGGGGGGTTCCGCCGTCCATACAGGTGCATCGTCGTCAGCCGGGCTACCCGGACCGAAGAAGCCGAGCAGGTTGCCGTAGTCGAGACCCACATACCCGAGCTTGCCGACGGACTCGAGCGAGGCCTGACCGGTGATTCGCTGATCACCGCAGGCTTCCGTGAACGTGCCATCCGACTCGACGGCGTAGTTGCAGTTCGAGGCGGAGAGGACCCAGCGATCGCCGACGATCGTCGCGTTTCGTGCCGGGGTATCGGGAAGGAGGACGTCGAACGTCTGCAGGATCTCGAGCGAGGGAGAGAACTCTTGAAGCAACTGGGAGTCTCCGCCGCAGTAGCCCGTCGCGGCGACGAGAGCGTTGCCTGCAGGAGTGAACTGCGCTGGCGTTGCGAACGCTCCATCACAGAACGTAAGCCCGGTCTGGGTGCTCTCTTCCACCACGGTTCCCGAGGTGGTGCAGTCGACGTTACAGCCGAGGCCGTTCTCGTTCTCGTCGCCCTCGTCGCAGAGCTCATCCCCATCATCGACGACTCCGTCTCCGCAGAACGCCGCGAAGGCGCACTCGTCGGTGCAGCCGCCGTACGACCCGTCGTTCACTCCGTCGTCGCACGTCTCCTCGTCCGTGACCTCGGAGTCGCCACAGGATGGCCCGAACTCTGAGCAGTCGTCCGAGCAACCCCCGTACCCGCCGTCGTTTACGCCGTCGTCGCAGACCTCGTCTCCTTCGACCATGCCGTCACCGCAGATCGGGTCGGAGCCCTCGGTGGTCGGGTCTCCTGTCTCCTCGTCGGTGTCTGTCGTGTCGACACCGGTTGTTGGAGAGGACGTGGAGGGTCCCTGGGTGGTCGGATTGGTCGAGGAGGTTGACCCGGTGCCCACTCCCTCCGTCTCCGTCTCGAGGGCCTCTCCCACTGGGGCCTCGGGATTGAAGCAACCGACCGACAGCAGAAGTGAAGACAAGGTAGCCGCTCTACGCATACTCGAATCATCACAGATTTCACCTCCGGAGGCTCCCCGTCTATCCGGCTGAATTTTCGTTCGAAACACATGTGGCCCGGCCGGTACCACCACCTACGCCGTCTAGGGAGAGCCACCATGACCCGTGTTTTCGACGAACAATCCGCCATCGCACCTCTCATCACCCCGCACGGATTGCGTGTTGTCGGGGGGATTCGAGGTCCCTCTGGAATGTGGCAGCCGGCGATGGTGGATCCGGCGACGGGGCAGCGCGTGTGGGCGGGTGCGGGGGAGTTCAGCGCGACGTACGGCACTTGGACGCCCCGTTTTGCGACCCGGCGCAACGTGGTGTTCGTGTTCAACGAGGGCTGGCTGGGCTGTTTCGATGGAGGCAGCGGTGCGCAGAAGTGGAAGGTCCACATCGGCGGGGACCTCTCGAGGATGCCGCGTCGGTGGGTCCGTGACGGGGCGACAGATGCGATCGCGATCGATGTGTTGAGCACCGAGGAGGGCACCGTCGCGGTGGTTCGCACCGACGAGTACTTGCTACTGGCTTACGACCTGGAGACCGGCGCCTTGCAGTGGTCGGTGACGCCGGACTCTGGCACGTACTACGTCGTGCCCCAGGTGGGGGTGCTGGTGTTCCTCGAGGACGCTCCGGCGGAGCTTCGAGGCGCGCGCGGCGACGTGAAGTGGGCGCGCGAGTTCGAGAGCGCTACCGTCTCCGGTCGCCACGTGTTTGCGAAGGTTCGGGGCGATGTCGATGCGCTGGTTTGTTTGGACGCGGCCACCGGACATGAACGCTGGCGGGTGGAAGAGGACTCCGTTCAGGATCTCGACGAGGCCGCCACGGGACTGGACCAGGCCCTGCTGACGATCTCCGGGTCGTTCAGTCAGCGCCCCTGGAGCGTGAGCGCGGAGGCGAGCCCCCCGAAGGAAGGCCTGTTCGCCAGACTGTTCGGTCGGACCCACGGCGCACCGCTGCCGGTGAAGAAGGCGTGCCTCCTCAGCACGACCCGGGTGGGTACCCGGGTGTTCGTGGTCACGGATTCGGATGCGGGCAAGCACATGGTCACGCTCGACGCGGCGAGCGGGCGACCCGTGGCCGCACCGGTTGCCCTGGGGAACGCCAACTGGGTGAACGTTCGTGGACAGGGCGGGGTTGCCGTGGCTCGATGCGAGTACGACGACCGGGTCGTCCTGCAAGCGTTCGGTGCGGGCGGTGGTCAGCTGTGGACCCGAGAACTCGAGGACGCTCAGGAGCACTTTTGCAACGGCGCGGATGTGATTGTCGAGCTGCCGCGCCAGGTCGCGGTCCTCGACGCGGCGGACGGAAGCACTCGGTTCGCTTACGCAAACTAGAGCCGATCTCGTGACCTCGGCGAGGGCGCAGCCCGAACTTGGAAGGGGGAGCGAAGGGGGCCCCGCCCCCGCAGCGAGGGAAACCGAGAGGTTGCCCTTTGAGACTAGAGCGGGAGTCCGCGGCCCCACAGTCCGGCGACGCCGTCGGCAGCCGCGCCGAAGTCTGTTGCGAGACTTCGGGCGTTTCGGGCTGCACAGCGTGCGGGGTCGGTGTCGAAGAGGCTCCCCGCCAGCGCGCGTCCGACCTCGACGATCGCTGTGGTCTTGGCGTTTCGGGTCTCGAACAACTGCGCGCCAACAGTGTGGACGTCGCAGCCGGTCTCCAAGATCCGGTGCAGGTGCCAGGCGTCTTCGAGCGCTTGCCCGACGCCTTGGCCCGAGGTGGGCGAGGCTGCGTGCGCTGCATCGCCGATGACGATGACGTTGCGGCGATGCCACGACGGAAGCGGGTCATGGTCGAAGACCTCGACTTCGCGAACCTGCGTATCCGCGACGCTCGAGAGCAGCGCGGAGATCGGCGCGGGCCAGCCTTCGAAGGTCTTGCGCCAGCCAGCGTGACCACCGCCAGCAAGACCCGCAGCCCAATAGGCTTCCGTGGTGGACAGCGGCACGATGCCGAACCGGGCCCCGAGCCCCCACACGTCGAGCACGACCCCGGGCTCGAACGTCGGCGATGACGTGCGGACCATCCCCAGCCAGTTGGTGAAACCACACCGTTGGGGCATCGCATCGCCGCTCACGTAGGCCCGTGAGACCGATCGCATGCGTCCGTCGGCCCCGATGATGAGGTCCGCCTGCGCGCTCGTTCCGTCCGAGAAGCGCGCCTGCGCCGAGCCATCGCGGTGGTCCAACACTTCGGACACGCCGTTGCCGAAGTGAACTCGCGCGCCGGCCTGCTCCGCTCGCTCGAGCAGGAGTTTGTGGAGGGTCGCACGCAGGACTGCGAGGCTCGGAAAGCCAAGCCGGTCGTCGATGCGCGTGATCGGCAAGCCCCCCAGAGACTCGCCGGCCGCGGAAGCGCGCCGCATCTCCGAGATTCGATGCCCGCATTCAGCGACCGCGTCGAGCAGCCCGAGTGACCGAAGCACGAACGTCGCATTGGGCCAACAGACGACACCCGCGCCAAGTTCGCTCGAGGCGGCCCCGGGTTGTGCCCTGCGCTCGTACACATCGACCTCGATTCCGAGGGACCGGAGTGCGATGGCCGCGGCAGAGCCGGCGATGCCCGCACCGAGAATCAGGGCTCTCATCGGTGACGAACGTGGCACGTCCGCCGGGCGCTGCATCTGTGAAATCGCGTGCACGAATGCGCACGCTGCTGCGCGCCCGGGGTGGCCCAGTCCCAAAGACTCGTGGGCTGCTACCCGCCGAGGTGGGTTCGGGTCTGAAACGAGACAGCGGCTTGCTGGAACGCCGGGTTGCCCATGTGGCGTTGTCCGTACTCGCCCATGACGTTGCGTGCCTTCGACACGCTCTTGAGCCCCAGCTTCTGGAGGGCCTGCGCCTCGGTCTGCTCGCCGCGTTCCGCCTGGTCGAGCTCGTGCTCGATCTTCCAGAACATCTCGAGGTCATCCGGGTCGAGCCCACCGAAAGGGTCACCACCACCAAACAGGCCGCTGATCATGTCGAAGATAGACATCTCGACGTGGAAGTACCGGGCGGGCGCCGACCGTTTCTGAGTTTCTTCGGGCGGGAGGTTGCAACCAAAAAAAGCGCCCCCCGGCACCATTACCGGGGGGCAGCACCACCACAAGTAGCAGAAAGTTATTCCTCGCCAGCGACGTTGCGGTACGCGAGCGCACCGAGCACGCCGCCGAGGATGGGCACGACCCAGAACATCCACAGCTGCGCGAGCGCTTGGCCGCCCACGAAGATCGCGGGGCCGGTGCTGCGGGCTGGGTTGACGGAGAGGTTTGTGACCGGGATCCCGATGAGGTGAATCAGGGTGAGGCCAAGGCCGATGGCGATCGGAGCGAAGCCGGCGGGGGCGCGCTTGTCGGTCGCTCCCATGATGATGAACAGGAACATGAAGGTGAGCAGGAGCTCGGCGACGATCGCTGCCTGCAGCCCATAGCCGCCGGGCGAGAAATCCCCGTAGCCGTTGGTCGCAAATGCACCCGCGCCGCTGCCGACCTCGAAGCCAGCCTTGCCGGAGGCCACCATGTACAAGGCGCCCGCCGCTGCGATTCCGCCTGCGACCTGGGCCGCGATGTAGCCCGCTGCCTCGTTGGCGGGGTGTCGGCCTCCCGCGACGAGACCCAGCGTCACCGCCGGGTTGAGGTGGCACCCTGAGATGTGCCCGATGGTGTACGCCATCGTGAGGACGGTCAGGCCGAACGCGAAGCTGACTCCGACCAGCCCGATACCCACGTCGGGGAAGGCGGCCGCCAACACAGCGCTTCCGCAGCCTCCGAACACCAGCCAGAACGTGCCGATGAATTCGGCTGAGAGTTTGCGCGTGTACGACACCATGCTGCACGAGGTTTGCACGATTGGGGCCAACCCAAACTTTGGCGCATGCCGAGTGGGCCGCTCGCACGGACCCCCACACTCGCGGGGGAAAGCAGGGACACGTGGGGCAAAGTGCCCGGGGCAGCGGGTCCGTCGGGCTGCTGGGCCCGCGTTGGAGCCCGGCACGACCGACCAGAGGGCCTGTGCAGGGCGCTGACGTGTTGGGTGGAGCCCGTCGAGGTCGAACGGATACTACTGCCAGCTGGCCTCAAAGTGGATCACGCGGTCTCGCACCTGACACTGGGTCCGCTTCATCCTGACCCCCATCAGGGTCCACATCTCACGGATGTACGCGTGCAGGTAGTCCGCCATGAGCGGGTCGAAGGGGTCGACGTCTCGTAGTTGGCCCGACGCTTGTTTTGAGGACTGGCGCTGCACGTCCCAGGTGCCGCACTTGTAGAATCGGCCCCAGTAGCGGCCGACCTGCTGAAGGACGAAGCCCGGATTCGCCATTCGCAGGAACAGCCGGTGCACGACGGTGAGGTCTTGCTGAGCCTCGTAGTGGCCGATGCGGGTGACGAGTGCCGCGTCCCCGGTCCCGAGCGTGTCGTCGATCGTTCGCAGTAGACGATGCTGCAGCGCCAGCGAGTACCAGCCGACCGGGAGCAGACCACCGAGCTCCGTGGCATCGGCGGGGCCGACCGCTTCCAACACGCTCCGCCAGCCATCGTTCCCAAACTCTTGGTGCACGAAGCTCCGCATGTGATGCATGTTGGAGCCTCTAGCCAGGGTCACTCCAATGGTGATAGCGACTGTGACCCCCCGAGTTCAATGGTTATCTCGTTCCGGTTTGTGTTTCTTTGGGCCACCGTGGGGCTCGTGGCGTGTGACGAGGTGCCGTCGCGTCCCGATCCCGCATCTCCTGCACCCCCTCCACCGATCTTCTCTCAGGTCCCGGTCGACGAAACGCCCGCGAAACCAGCACCTCGAGCTTCGAAGAAGCCGGCCGACGAGAGCCGGAAGTCCGCAGAGGCGGCGCCGACGGAGCCTGCGCTCGATGCTCGCCTCGTTCGGGTGACCGATGGAGACACCATCTCCGTCAAGGTCGATGGCAAGCGAGAGAGCGTCCGGTTGATCGGCATCGATACCCCTGAGACCAAGCACTCCCCCCGTGGCCCGCAGCCGTTTGCGGACGAGGCGACGGACGCCCTTCGGGGACTGTTGGGCCGCCATCCTCTTCAGCTCAGGCTCGACGCCGAGGAGCGAGATCGATACGGGCGCCTGCTGGCCTACGTCTACGCCAACGACGTGTTCGTCAACGAAGCCATGATCCGCCAGGGTTGGGCCCGCGCGTTGCGCATCCCCCCCAACGTCCGGCACGCCAAGACATTCGACCGCCTGGCACGCGAGGCTCGACGAGAACGTCTCGGCATCTGGGCGACACCGAACTGAGCCTCCTTGCACGTTGCCCGCTGCGCCAGCGTGATCAGCTCTCGAATCCAATTTGACCAGAAGGTTAAATCGGGTCATTTAGTCATCGTATGGTCCGAGAAGACCCACGGCTCCGCCGATCGCGGCTGCTCGATGCGGCTGCCACGCTGTTCGTTCGGCACGGTTTCGACAAGACCACGGTGTCCGATGTCGCCGTCGAAGCCGGCGTGGGCAAGGGCTCGGTCTACCTGCACTTCGAGAGCAAGGAGGCGTTGCTCGAGGCGTTGATGCTGCGTGAGCTTCACGCACTTTCGGAGGCGTGGTTCGCGGCGGTCATGGCCGACCCTCGTGGCGGCACGCTCGGTGGGATGTACAAGGCCACGCTTCAGGGGCTTCACAACAGCCCGTTCATGTCCGGGCTCATGACGAAAGACGCCACGCTTCTGGGCCGCTACATCCGCCGGCCCGGAAACATGTTCCAGGCGGCGAGCCGTGGGCATCACACCCGCCACGAGGTCATCGGGATGATGCAGCGCGCCGGTGCCGTCCGCGACGACATCGATGCGAAGGTCGTCGCGCACATCATGAACATGATCTCCTACGGAATGGTCAGCCTCGATGGTGTCGTGCCACCCGAGGAGATCCCACCACTCGAAGACACCCTCGACGGCATCGCGATCATCATGGACCTGTCTCTTATACACATCTCCGAGCCCACGAGACCTCTCTACATCTC
>CAJXVA010000122.1 GCA_913061055.1 uncultured Pseudomonadota bacterium | reverse complement strand
GGCAGCGTCAGATGTGTATAAGAGACAGCCCCGCGACGCGCTCGCTGGTCATCCTCGCGTCGACCTCCGACTTCAAGGCCTTGCTCAGCGTCATCGAGGAACTCGACCGGCCGCGCAAGCAGGTCTACATCGAGGTGTACCTGCTCGAGCTCACGACCGGAAACCTGCTCACCGGCGGAGCCGGTGCCCACTTCGGCAGCGGCTTCAACACCGATGGTGGTCAAGGCCTGGGCTTCGTGTCCAGCGCCCCCACGCCCGACCAGAGCACGGTCGTCCTGAGCCCAAGCGTGCTGTCCGGACTCGCCGCCGGTGTCATCGGACCCCAGGTGCCCAACAGCTCCGCGCTGCTCGGCACCTCCGCGGACATCCCGGCGTTCGGCGTCGTCATTCAGGCGCTGCACGAGCTCACCGACGTCAACTTCGTCGCCGAGCCGCACCTGTACACGGCCGACAACCATGAGGCCTCGATCGAGGTTGGTCGCAACGTTCCGACACCGGGCGCGCTCTCCTTTGGAGGCGGTGCGCAGGGTGGTGGCGGCCTGGTTCCGCTGCAGTCGGTGCAGCGCCAGGACGTGACCCTCAACGTCAAGGTCACCCCCCACATCAACGATGGCGACCAGCTCACGCTCGACATCGAGATGGAGAACAACGACATCGAGAGCATCAGCGAGACGCTCGGTGTCACCACCACCAAGCGCCGCCTCAAGCTCGAGCAGGTCGTGGCGCTCGACGACCAGCCGGTCGTCCTCGGTGGTCTCATGCAGGAGATCGAGCGGGTCAGCACCTCGCAGGTGCCCGGACTTGGCCAGATCCCGCTGCTGGGGTGGCTGTTCAAGTCCAAGCGTCGCGAGAAGACCAAGGTCAACCTGATGATGATCCTCGTCCCGCACATCCTCGAGACGCCGGACGATGTTCGCCGGATTCACGAGCGTCGGATGAAAGAGCGTCTCGAATTCCTCGAGCGCAACACCGCGTTCAAACGCCGCGACCTCGACATCAACATCAACTATCGCAAGAAGTCGGGCTTGCTCTCCGCCGTCAACGCCGAGGCGATCCGCATGTCCGAAGAGGACGTGTTCCGGCAGCAGGCTGAGTTCGAACTCCAACAGACCGAGATCACCGGTGAGTTGGGTCTCTCGCCGAGCTTTGCCGAGGAAGCGCCGGAGCCCAGTGGGTCGTCGTCCGCCTCTCCCTCCTCGATCAATCCGAGTTCGAGCACGAGTACTGGCACCAAGAAGACCACCAACAAGAAGGGCAAGAAGGGCAAGCGGCGGAAGAACCGCAACCCGCAGTAACCGCGCACCCCGTGCTCGCAGGAGATCTTGATGGCCACAGAAGTCGCACAACCGATCATCACGGGCGGACCGCCGGCCGCACCCATGGTGCAGCCGCAGTCTCAGCGGCCCGATGCACGGCCGGTGGGGGAAATCCTCGTCGAGGCCGGTTTCGTCACGGCTGAGAACTTGGCCGAGGCTCTGGCGGCGCAGCACCTCCAAGACGAGCGCGTCGGAGAGACGCTGGTGCGGCTCAAGCACGCCTCCGGTTGGCAGATCTGTCAGGCGCTGGGCAAGCAGTTCGGCCTGCCGTGTCTGCAACAGATGAAGCACGACGATGTGGACGACGAACTCGTCGAGTCACTGAGCATTGGCTACGCACGAGACAACATGCTCATCCCCATCAAGCACGATGTGGAGATGGGCCTGCTGTATGTGCTGGCCGCCGACCCGCACCGGTTGCTCGACCTCGATGACCTCGCCCGGGTCTACGACGCGGAGGTCGAGGTCACGTTGATGCCGGCAGCCGAGGTTGTCGAGCTGATCAACGCGGTCTACTCGAAGCGGGCGAAGGACGTCGACCTCGAGAAGAAGGACGAGGCGTTCGACGAGGAGGATGAAGACCTCCTGCACGCCTCTGCCGAAGACGCGCCGATCATTCGCTTCGTCAACAGCCTGATCTTCAACGCCAGCAAGGAGAAGGCGTCCGACATCCATATCGAGCCCGGTGACAAAGAGGTCACGGTTCGCAACCGGGTGGATGGCGTGTTGCACGAGGTTCGTCGCGCCCCCAAGGCGCACTTGCCCTCGATCATCGCGCGCGTGAAGATCATGTCGGGCCTGAACATCGCTGAGAAACGGCTCCCTCAGGATGGCCGGATTCGGCGAAAGATCGCGGGCAAAGAGGTCGACATGCGGGTCGCGACCGCGCCGACGTCCAACGGCGAGCGCGTCACGATTCGTCTGCTCGACAAGAGCGCCATGGCGTTGAGCCTCGAGGTCATCGGACTCGCGGCCGACCACCTGCACACGATCACCGAGACGATCCATCGTCCGCACGGCATCTTCCTCGTGACCGGTCCGACCGGTTCGGGAAAGACGACCACGCTGTACTCGGCGCTCTCCACGATCAACCGCCCCGACCTCAACATCCTCACCGTCGAGGATCCGGTCGAGTTCCAGCTCCCCGGCATCAGCCAGGTTCAGATCAACCCGAAGATCGACCTGACGTTCTCCAGTGGCCTGCGCTCGTTCCTACGTCACGACCCCGACGTCATCATGGTCGGCGAGATTCGGGACAAGGACACCGCCGAGATCGCGATTCAGGCGTCGCTCACGGGTCACTTCGTGCTCAGCACGATTCACACCAACGACGCCGCGACCGGCATCACCCGCCTTGTCGACATGGGTGTGCAGCCGTTCTTGGTCGCCTCATCGTTGGTGGCGCTTCAGGCCCAGCGCCTGGTGCGACGCGTCTGCCCACACTGCTGCAAGGCACACAAGCCGCTCGCCGATGAGCTTCGAAACCTGGGGGTCGACCCGGACCGTTTCTTCGCCGGGGAAGGCGCAGCGGCGCTCAAGACTCCGGTCGCCGACCCTGAAGGCAACATCATCCCGCTCGAGCCCATGAAGAAGTACTCGCTGCCTCCGGCGGGTCATCTTTGGGAGGCCGTGGGATGCGACGAGTGCAACGGACAAGGCTACAGCGGACGAACCGGCGTCTACGAGGTCCTCGACATCACCGAGGACATCCGGCGCCTCGCGATCCGCAACGCAGACGCGTCCGAGATCAAAAAGTGTGCGGTTGATCAGGGGATGCGAACCCTTCGCGACGACGGTGCGCACAAAGTGTTGTGCGGCGCGACCACGCTTGACGAGGTCATGCGCGTCACTTCGGAGGAGGGGTAAGCGATGCCGGCGTACGAATACACGGGGCTGAACGCCAAGGGGAAGAACACCAAGGGGGTGGTGTCGGCCGATACGGTCGCCGCTCTCAAGGCTGCCCTGCGGCGCGATGGCGTGTTCCTGACGTCGGTCAAAGAAACCTCTGCGACCGGTTCTCCCACGACGTCGAAGGGGGGCGGGACCTCGCGAGAAGTCGATCTCAGCCGCTTCGTCGATCGAGTGAGCCCCAAGATGGTGGCGCAGACGACCCGTCTGCTTGGGACGCTGCTGGGCTCGGGGGTGACGTTGCCCGAGTCGCTCGCCGCGCTCACCGAGCAGGTGGAGAGCCCACGATTCACCGGCATCCTTTCGTCGATCTCCGAGAAGGTGAACCAGGGCAGTTCGCTTGGCGACACGATGGCCGAGTACCCGAAGGTCTTCCCGCAGCTGTACACGAACATGATTCGTGCAGGGGAAGCTTCGGGCTCGCTGGAGACGGTGCTGTTTCGCCTCGCCGAGTTCATGGAGAAGGAACTCGAGATCCGCTCCAAGGTGAACTCGGCGTTGTTCTACCCGGTGCTCTTGGGCTTCCTGGGCGTGGTGCTGGTCATCGTGCTGATGGTCGCCATCGTTCCCAAGCTGACGAACATGTTCGACAGCATGGCGGCCGAGTTGCCGTGGAACACCAAGCTGCTGATCTGGATGTCCGATACGCTCAGTTCGTATTGGTACCTGTTCGCGCTCGGCACCGCGTTCTGCGTATGGGCGTTTCGCAAGTGGCGCTCGACCGAGGGGGGACGCTGGCGTGGAGATGGCCTCCTCCTTCAGGTCCCCGTCATGGGAGACCTGCTGCGTAAGGTCGCAATCTCGCGGTTCTCTCGGACGCTCGAGACGCTCCTCGCCTCGGGCGTGCAGCTGCTCGAGGCGCTCGACATCGTCAGCACCCTGCTCGGCAACGTCGTTCTCGAAGATGTCGTCGCCAAAGCACGGGACAACATCCGCGAAGGTCAGGGCATCGCGCCCGCGCTCAAACAGAGCGGTCATTTTCCCCCTCTGGTCACCCACATGATCGCCGTCGGGGAGCGCTCGGGGCAGCTCGAGCAGATGCTCGGCGACGTGGCCGATGCCTATGACCGAGAGACGAACACCACCATCGCCCGCTTCACCGCGATGCTCGAGCCTCTGATGATCGTCGTGATGGGCATCGGTGTCGGCTTCGTCGTGTTCTCCATCATGCGTCCCATCATGATGCTTACCGAAATGGCTGGGCAGACCTGACCGGTCGCCTGCCCCCTGCATTTTTTTCAGTCCGCACCCGGAAAGGTTCCCCCAATGAAGACGCTATTCAGCCTCCAACAACGCCTGCTCACCCGCCAGCTCTCTCGTCGCCTCGCTTTGGGCGATGCAGCCCGCCTGTCTCGGCAGCGCGGCATGACGCTCATCGAGATCATGGTCGTGGTCGCGATCATCAGCCTCGTCCTCGGTGGCGTGGGTCTGATGGCGTTCAACAGCTTCAAGCAAGCGCAGACCGACACGGCGAAGAAGGACGTGGTCCAGATTCAGCAGGCGGTCGAGCTGTACATGACGCAGAAGCGCGGCAAGTGCCCCAAGACGCTGCAGGACCTCAAGGCCTCGGGCGTCGCAGCCAAGGTGACCAAGGACCCCTGGGGCACCGACTACGAGATCAAGTGTCCCGGAGAAAAGACCTCTGTCGACGTCGTCTCAGCGGGCCCCGACACCGAGTTGGGCACCGAGGATGATGTGAACAACTACACCGACGAGGCCGACGAGGCCGAAGACTCCAAGTAGGCCCCCGTATCGAGCTCAGGAAGAACGGAGAACCCCCATGCCTCGTCGTCACCCACTGTCCCGTAGCCGCGGGATGACCATGATCGAGATTATCGTCGTGTTGGCGATCTTCTCGCTGATGGTGACGATGGTCGTGGTGGGCTTCGGGACGACGCGGGCGGCCGAGGTCACCAGCTCGGTGAACAACCTCGGCAATGTGATTCGCTACGGCTACGACCGCGCGCGGGTCAACGGCACCTATCACCGGCTGCTGATCGACCTCGACAAAGGCACCTTCACCCTCCAAGAGGGGTCCGACCGGATGTACCTGCCGGCGACCGACCGCGACGGCAAGCTGGTCGAGTTCGACCCCGGAAAGGCTGAAGAGCAAGCCGAGCGCGACAAGCGAGCGGCCGACGCCTACAACCGGTCGATCCAGTCCGAGGTGCTCGGGGATGGCGAAGGGGAGGGCGGTAGCGGTGGAGCTTCGCCCGCGTACGACCCGTACCGGGCCCGCGAGAAGCTCGTGCCGCGGCGCAAGCCTCCGTTGTTCGAGAGCTTCGACGAGGAGAATGCAGTCAGTGGCTTGGTCAAACCGGTCAAGCTCCCCGAAGGCGTCAAGGTCACCTACGTGCGGACCGCCGATGACGTCAAGCCGATCACCGAGGGGGAAGCCAACCTGTTCTTCTTCCCGCGGGGCACCACGCAGGAGTGCCACATCCTTCTCGAAGACGACGAGGGGGACAACCGCTGGACGATCAAAGTGGCGCCGCTGACAGGGCGGGTCACGATCGAAGAGGGCCACGAGGAACTCGAGGTCGACGAAGTCGCAGACGAAGAAGAAGACGAACTCGGCCGCAGCCGGTCCCGGCGGAGCTTCTGAGCACCATGTCCAAACCCGAAACCACGCCCAAGCGAGATCCGCAGCCCGACGTACATCGGCGCGGTGGTGCGCTCCGTGGTTATGGCAAGCCCGGCTTCACGCTGCTCGAGGTGCTCGTGGCGGTGGCGATTCTCTCGATCTCGCTGACCTCGCTGCTCACCTCGCAGATGAACGCGCTGCGGGCCACCCGCTACGCGCAGAGCATCACGGCGATGGCATTCCTCGCCGAGTCGAAGCTCATCGACATCGAGTGGCAGATCAAGGAATTCGAGGACGGCTGGGGCGACAACGACAAGGAGTTCGAAGGTGATTTCTCCGAAGAGGGCTGGCCCGAGGTCACCTACAAGTGCGTTGCCGACATGATCGAGATGCCGGACTACTCCGTGCTGCAACGCTCGGCCGACGCTGCCGACAATGCCGAGACCCAGGCCTCCGGCGTCGATACCCAGGACGTGGGCGAGCAGGCGTTCGATAGCCTCGGCATGGTGTGGCCGATCATCAAGGAGGCCATCGAGCGTGCGATCCGCAAAGCGCACTGCACCGTCTACTGGAAAGACGGCAACATCGAGCAAGACTTCCGGGTCGACACGTTCTGGACCGACCCTGCCGCCCTGACTCAGCTGCCGGCTCTGGGTGGTGAGGAAGGCGAAGAGGGCGATACGCAGGACGGCGAAGACGGCGACGGCGCTGCTCCGGCGGGCGGTGGTCCAGCCGGTGGCGGTGCGCCCGGTGGGCGGACTCCCGGTGGTGGCGGCGGTATCGGCGGGCCGGCGAACATTCCGAGCCGCGAGGGTGGCAAATGATGAAGCGCCTTCACCATCGCGGCATGACCCTCATCGAGGTCCTGATCTCGTTTGCCGTGCTCGGCATGATCATCGTCTCGGTTTGGAGCAGCTTCTCCGGCACGCTCAAGGGCATCGAAGTCACCGAGGAGATGCAGCAGCGGTATTCGATCGTCCGCAACGGGCTTGCCCGGATGACCTCCGAGCTGTCGATGGCGTACCTCTCGAAGAACCGTCCCTTGGACGACACGCGCCACTACACCCAGTTCGAAGGGCGCGACAACTTCGACACCGACAGCCTCACGTTCTCTGCGTTCTCGCACCTTCGGGTTCGGAAGGACGCGAACGAGAGCGACCAGACGGTGTTGCAGTACTTCATCGAGAAGGACCCCGAGGACAGCAGCCGCACACATCTGTATCGGCGGGAGGCTCGGCGCCTCACCGGCGACCTGCCCGAGAACATGGAGCAGTTCTGGCCCGCATACATCGCGATCGAGGACGTGGTCACGTTCGACGTGAAGTACTGGGACACCGCGCAGATGGAGTGGAACGACGAGTGGCGTACGACCAAGGTCGACATGCAACCCGACCGCCTTCCCACGCGGGTGCGAATCACGCTGGGGGTTCGAGACTTTGATGGCGAGGTCGTGACGTTCACGTCCCAAGCGGTCTTGATGATGCAAGAGGCGATCGACCTCGGGCAACTGGTGGGAGGCGTATGATGGAGCGGCGCGAAGAGACCCTGGACGACGCAGCAGCTGCACAGCCGCGTCCCGTGGACGAGGTCCCGGGCGAGCCGGCGCAGACCCCGTCGGCTGCCGGCTCGAAGGACAGCCCGGTTCGTGGCCAGATGGGCATCGCCGTGCTCATGGTGCTGATCTGCTTGGCCATGCTGGCGCCGTTCACCGCGAGCTTCAACTACCAGTCTCGGGTCGACTGGCAGTCCGCGATCAACGTTCGGGACGAGGTCGCCGCGCGTCAGGTCCAGCGGGGTGCGATGCAGCTCTCGTTGCTGCTGTTCGAGATCCAGCGGATGGTCTTCAACCAGAAGCAGTTCCGCGATTTCATGGGCAACTGGGACATCACCCAGGTCGCGCCGTATCTGATGTCGGTGTTCGGGACCGAAGATGGTGCCGAGGGGCTGGGTGCTTTGGCGGGCGTCGACACGTCTGCGTTTGGCGACCTGGCCATCGAGGGCGGGAGCTTCGAGTACCGGGTCTACGCCGAGAGCGGCAAGATCAACGTCAACTGTCTGGCCAAGCAGCCCGCGAAGGCCGGCGCTCGGAACAACCCTGCAGGGCGAACGGTCGAGTCGCTGGAGGCCCTGATGCTCCCGACCATCTACAACCCACTCTTCGAAGAAGAGAAGGCGGACGGCCAGTTCTACACGCGGACCCAGATCCTCCAGGGCATGGCCGACTACATCGACGACGACACCCAGGGCTTTGACCTGGTGAAGTTGCGCTCGACGTCTGGCTCCGAGCGCTATCGCTACAGCGAGCTGCACGACCCATACCAGGCCCGCAACGGCTACCTCGACAGCGTCGAAGAACTGCATCTCGTCGAGGGCATCGACGACGACTGGATGGCGGCGTTTGGCCACGAACTCACCACGTACGGTGAGTGCAAGGTCAACATCAACTTCGCCAGCGCCGAGCAAATCGCGCTGGTGATCCGCCACTCGGTCGAGAACCAGTTCCGCGACAAGGTGGAGGGCGAGAACTTCCTGCTCAAGGTCATGCCCTTGGCCAACTACGTGGTCGAATCCCGCGAGTTCTCGCTGTTCCAGGATCTCGAGGGATTCAAAGAGATGGTCAGCAAGCCGGACCAGTTCATCAGCCCGCTTGCGGCGCTCGGCGGAGACGTCGAGGACAACCAAAACCTCCCGCGCATCCCCGAAGGCATTCCGGTCAAGATCCGGCCGCCCCAAGGGGAAGACAGCGAGGAGGGCTCCGGTGGTCTCACCGAGGTCGCGACGGTCAAGCCCGAGCGCACCTACACCATCGAAGTCATCACCGAGGTCGGGGCTGTGACCAAACGCCTCACCGCTACCTACGACATGCAGTACGCGCGCTCGCAGACCCAGGGCAAGGGCGCGTGGCTGTACATCCGAGAGGACTGAACCCAGCATGGCGCAGAAATTCGTCGGCATCGATCTAGGCACCCACCACATCAAGGTGGCCGTGGTGTCCGCAGGGATACGCGGGGTCCAGCTCGTCGATACCTTTGCCGAGCCGGTTGGGCCCTTGCCTCCCGCCGTTGAAGGCGAGGACCCTCCCGACCCGTTCGACCACCAGCTTCGTGGGCTGTTCGCATCGTTGCGGGCCCGGGGCCTTCTTGGCGAGACCGCCTCCGTCTGTCTCCCGTCCGGCGATGTCAGCTACCGGCTGCTCTCGTTTCCGTTTGACGACGAACGACGCATCGCACAGACGGTCGGCTTCGAGGCAGAGGGGCAGTTCCCGCGGCCGATCGAAGACCTGGTCTACGGCCACGTCGTGGTCCGATCGACCGAAGGAGGCGGCCGAGCCCTGGTGGCGGCCGCACCCAAGGAGCGGGTCAACAAGATGCATGCGGTGTTCCAACGCACCGCCTCCGAGATCAAGGCGGTCACCACATCGGGCATCGCGCTGGCTGCGGTCGGGAAAGTGACCTTGCCGGTGGCGACGCCGCAGATGGCCGAGGACGGTCGGGCACCCTGCGTGCTCTACGTCGACCTCGGGCACAAGCACACGCAGTTCGTGGCGATGGGCGCGAAGGGTCCGCTCGCCATTCGGTCGACGCGACGCGGCGGCCGTCAGCTCACCGCCGCCATCGCGCGCGAGTTCTCGATGGACACGCCGAGCGCTGAGGCGGCCAAGCACACCGATGCATTCCTGCCGCACCGCGGCATGAGCGGCCTGTCCGAGGCGCAGATGCAGTCGGGAACGATCGTCGCTCGGGCCTTCGAACCCATCCTGCGCGAGCTCGAGCACACACGGATCTGGCTGCGCTCGACCTACCACCTCGAGGTGTCGCAGGTGGTGTTGCTCGGCGGCGGAGCGAACCTGTCGGGTGTCCGCGAGTACATCACCGAGCAGACCGGGTTGCCGATCTCCGACTTCAAACCCAACGCCGCCGGGCTGAAGGTCGGAACCGTCGGTGGGACCGACCTCGGGGAGTTCGCGGCTGCGCTCGGAGCCGCCTATGGGGCGGCACGGCGTCCCCTGCTGCAGCTCCGGGACGCCGATGGCGGTGTCGTCGAGGGGAGCTGGGTTCAGGAAAAAATGATCGGCCTCGTCGCGATTGGTGTCGCGGTGATGGCGTTTGGTGCCTTGGACACGATCGCGCGGGTCAAAGCGGCGGACGCCCAGCTGTTGGCCTACGAGGATGAACTCGCCACGGCCACCGAGGCGGCGTTCGGAAATGCGGTGGGCGTGGGCGACGTCAAAGCGGTCCTCGATGGTGCAGAAGGGGCCGACCTCACCAGCCTCGTCCCCGAGCGGGGGGCGCTGGAGACCCTGGCGCTGATCGTCGATGCGGCCACGCCCAGTGACATTGCGGACAAGCCTCCACCAGTGCCGGCACCGCCGCCGGGGACCGACCCTGGACTCCTGCCGCCTGCAGGGTTTGGCGGGCCCACGGTGGGCGTCGACGGTCAGCCGATCATCGGACCCGATGGTTTGCCCGTCGACCCGGCTCTGGCGGAACCGAAGCCGATCGGGCCCATTCCAGCCGACGCTGGAATCGTGTTGGTCGACGACCTCACGCTGTCCTTGGTCGACATTCGTCAGCTCAAGGTCGAGATCAAGGCTGGCGCAAACACCTCGTCTGCACAGGACCGGCTCGCCGCCAAACTCTCCGGACTTGGATGTATCTCCAATGTTTCCAAGGGGAAGGTCCGAGGCGAGGCTCGCAAGACGTTCCAGATGGAGATGGACAACAAGTGCTTCTTCAAGAAGTCCGCTGCCGAAGAGGAGCCCGAAGAAGACGCGGCCGAGCCCGAGGAAGACGGAGCAGACGCGGACACCGCGGAAGAACCGGCGGAAGAACCGGCGGAAGAAAGGGAGGAGTAGACGATGGCAGGCGCAGTCGCACCCAAGGCCGGGTTCCTCTCCAGTCTCTCACCACGTGAGCGCACGTTGGTCATGGCGCTGGTGCTCACGTTCTTCGTGATGGGCACCCTCGTGCTGTTCTACTTGCGGTCGCAGACCCTCCGCGAGACGGACTCCGCCGTCGAAGCGCACAAGCTGGCGCTGCAGTCCGTCTACACCCGAGGTGCGGTCTACAAAGACCGGCTCGAGTCCAAGAAGAAGCGGGAGAAGAACATCCCGAGCACTTCGGTTCAGTTCTTGACCTTGGTCGAGGCTGCGCAGGCTGGGGTGGAGGGGGTGACGGTCTCCGACCAGGAGGAAGTCACGCCGCAGACGCTCGATGGCAACCTCATCAAGCGTTCGTTCAAGTTCAAGCTCCGCAGCGTCACGCTCGAGCAGGCGATGAAGTTCCTGACCGCGCTCGAGAGCGAGCCGGGGAGGATCATTCTCACCGAGCAGCTCGCGGTTCGTTCGCCGAACTCATCGGAGGACCGCCTCAATCTGGACGTCGTCATCTCCACCTGGGAGCGCGAAGCCGAAGAAGAACTCGAAGACGAGGAAGAGGAGGAGTAGCCGATGGACCTCTCGATTACACGCGGTGAGATTCCCGCCGACGCTCCAGCCGTGACCCGGAGTCGAAACTGGGGCCGCACGCTGAGGCGCGTCTTCGGCTGGGGCATGCTCGGGATGTTCTTCTTCCTGCTCTTCGCCTGGATTGCCCTGCCGACCAAGGCCATTGCATGGCGCATCAGCCACGAGGCCAAGAAGGCCGGCTACGTGGTGGAGATCGAGGACATCTCGGTCATGCCATGGGGTTCGGCCACCCTCGAGAACGTCACCTGGACGTTCGAGCCCAGCCGCCCCGATTCACCGCCGCAGCAGTACTTCATGGAGGAGGTCGACATCTCCGTCGGCCTGCTGTCCTTGATCGGTGGAACGGTCGATGTCGAGGTCGAGACCGAACGCGAGGACGGGACGATCATGGCCCGCTACGTCCAGAGCTCGAGCGAGACGACCGTTGAAGTCAACATCGACGGCCTCCCGCTGTACGACGTGCCGAAGGCTGCCCAGGCGCTCAACGTGCCGCTGTACGGCTTGCTGAACGTCAAAGCCGACATCACTGCGCCCGACGGCAAGTTCGCCAAGGCCGAAGGCAAGATCACGTTGGCGTGCTCCGCCTGCAGAGCCGGCGACGGGGAATCCAAGCTCTACGTGCCCGGTGGCAGCAAGGCGCTCCGCGACGGCATCACCCTCCCGGAGATCGACTTCGGCACGCTGACCGGCGAGCTCATCGTCAAGAAGGGAGCCGCGACCATCGAGGAGCCGATCGCGACCGAGAGCGAAGACATGATCATGTCGCTCACGGGCAAGCTCAAGCTCAAGGACCCGTTCCAGAAGTCCCGCTTCAGCATGCTGATGAAGCTGGAGCTGACGGAGAAGTTCCTCGAGGATGCGGAGCGTCTGGCGTTCATCTACCGCGGTGCCAGTGCCAATGCGAAGCTCGACCCGCCGGAGCGCGGGCTTGGGTTCAAGCTTGGCGGGCCGGTCTCGAAGCCGCAGTTCCGTGGGGTGAAGAGCAAATCGACCGCCGAAAACCTGGCAGACCGTCGCAAAAAGCGCCGCGAGCGAGACCGAAAACGAGCGGAGCGTCGGGCAAAACGGGGCAAGAAGACCAAGAAGAAGACGCCCGAGACGGACGACGCGAAGAAGGACGAGGAAAAGAAAGACGAGGAGAAGAAGGACGATGAGCGTCCGAGCCTCAACATCGCGCCCCTCGACGATGAGCCAAGCTCTGACGAGCCTCGGCCCGCGCTGCCTCCCGCGGAGGACGATGACGTGGAGGTCTTTGATCCCAACGACGGCGGACGGGATGAGCCGACCGATGACCAACCTTCAGTTGACGACCGCTATGGTCGCGACGACGCTCAGCCGGACGATGGCCAAGGGCAGGATGACGGGCAACAAGGCGATGGCCAAGACGATGGTCAACAGGACGACGGGCAGGGCGATGGCCAACAGGACGACGGACAGGGTGGCCAAGATGATGGCCAAGGCGACGGCGGCGGCCAAGACGATGGCCAAGGCCAGGGCGGTGGCAGCGGCGGCCAGGGCCAGTAGGCGCGCTGCGTGACGGCCCATCCTTGTGGCGGCCTTGTGGTAGCCCTCTGGTGGGTTGTTCAGCCGGCCCAGTGATGCGGCCGGCCTCCGACAATGGTCCCAAGAACCGGCGCGTCACGAATGCGCGCCGGTGCTTCTTCGTCGAGGACGCGCCCGAAACAGGTGAGGTCCGCTTGCATGCCAACCGCGATTCGCCCGAGCTCCTGCTCTCGGTGCGAGGCGTAGGCGGCCTCTTCGGTGAAGCCGCGGAGTGCCCGGTCCAAGCTCACCCGTTGCTCGGGCAGCCAGCCACCCTTCGGCGCCCCTTGGGCGTCTTGTCGCGTGATCGCGGCGTAGAGTCCATGGGTCACATCGGGGAGCTCGACCGGAAAGTCGCTTCCGAAACAAAGGTGCGCGCTGGCGTCCAGCAGGCTGCGCCACGCATAGGCGCCCGCGAGACGCTCGGGACCCAGTCGCTCGGCGACCCATCCCATATCTGAGGTCGCATGGGTTGGCTGCATCGAAGCGATGACGCCGAGGTCGGCGAAGCGAGGGATGTCGGCGGGGTCGAGGATCTGGCAATGCTCGATGCGGGGCCGAGGGTCCCGACGCGCGGCATGCTCGAGCGCGCGTGCGTAGACGTCCAGGACGGTGCGGTTGCCGGCATCGCCGATCGCATGGGTCGCAACCTGCCATCCACCGCGCATCGCCGCGACGACGACCCGGCGCAGCGCGGCCTCGTCGTGCTGCATCAGCCCTGCATGGTCCGCTCGGTCTGTGTACGGGTGCAGCAGCGCGGCACCGCGGCTTCCCAGCGCGCCGTCTGCGTAGACCTTCACCCCAGCAAGCGTGTAGCGGGAGCCTTGGAGAAGCGGGTCGGGGGCCTGCTCCTGAAGGTCCTGCATGAACCACGACTCCGCTGCGTAGGCGTGCACCCGGATCCGGAGGCCTTCGGGATCGCTCGCGAGGCGACGGTAGGCCGCGTCGGCCCCCGACCCAATGCCCATGTCGTGCACACCCGTCAGACCGAGCTGCAGGATGTGTTGTTGGGCGGCCTCGATGCGGGCGCGTAGGTCGGCTGCCGAGAGCTCGGGAGTCGAGACGAGTTCCATCGCGGCGTCGATCAGGACGCCGGTCGCGGTGCCGGACGCGTCGCGGAGGATCTCCCCGCCAGCGGGGATGGGCGTGTCGGGTCCGATGCCTGACTCTCGCAGGAGCGCGGCGTTGCCCCAGGCTGCGTGTCCATCGACGCGTCGCAGCCAGACCGGACGATCCCCGAAAGCCTGCGTGAGCGGGTGATGGGTGGGCATGGCGGCGCCGGGCCAGAGGTTCTGGTCCCAGCCTCGTCCGATGACCCATCCCTCCGCAGGCGCGCCGGCCTGAAGCCGACGGACGACCTCTTCGGTCGATGTGGCGCCGCGGAGGTCCACGGTGGCCAAGGATTCTCCGAGTCCAACGAGGTGGGCATGCGCGTCGACGAGCCCCGGGGTGACCGTGCCGCCGCCCGCGTCGAGCACGACCGTGCTGGGGCCTCGCAGGGCCTTCACATCCTCGTCGCTGCCGACCGCGACGATGACTCCGTCGGTGATTGCGATCGCGCTGGCGCGTGGCCGCGCCGGGTCGAGCGTCCGCACGTCGCCGCCGCGCACGATCATCGAGACGGAGGTCTGCCCCGATGGGAGAGGCTGGGCCGGCTCAGGGGCCGCGGGGGCTGCGGATTGCCGGCAGCCGGCGAACGGAGTCGACAGCAGGAGCGCGAGCATCGATCGACGAGTGGGACGCACGGCCGGATGCTAGAGCACATCTCATGACGCCGCCACGCGGCGCTGCTTGTGGCTCGCCAGGCCGGCTGGGGGCGAGACTTGACCCGCGAACGAGCGCCGGTCACCCTTAAGACAGCTCGCTGGCTGGGTATCGATGGATCTGAAACGACTGCCACCGTCTCTGTTGGTCGCTCTTGGGCTCGCTGCCTGTGGGCCTTCCGTCGACGATGGATCCAGCGCCGGCGACTCTGGCGATTCTCAGAGCAGCACCGTGGGTCCCTGCCTGAGCCCTGTGGTGCCGACGACGGGGGACAGCACCGCGGGCAGCTCGGTGGGCCCCTGCTTGGGTATGGTGACGACCGGTCCCATCCTCGATGTGGGGGCGACCGTCGGTCCGTGCCTCGAGCCGCCGCTGCCGACGAGCACGGGTCCGGATACCAGTACCGATACGGACACCGATACCGACACCTCCGGCGATGATGGAACGGACTCCGCCACGACCACCGGCGGCGACACTGGCGTGGGGCCGTGCCTGGTGCCTCCGAGTGCTCCTGTGGACCCGGTGGGGGATCACGGCGTGGGTGCGGCGAGTCCGGCACCGAAGGCTCGGTCGGCGATCCTCGACCGGTTGCTTCAGGCTGGCGTTCTCCCGGATGACGTCGCCGCCCGGCTCACCCTCCCCACAGACGACGACGCCTAACAACGATTGGACTCACGATGGATCTCAAGCGCCTCCCACCCTCACTGCTCGTTGCTCTGGGACTCGTGACAACCGGCGCGGATAGCATGGGCTGCACCACCAGCGCGTGTCTCGACGTCGCGGGCCCGGAAACGTCCACCGGACCGTGCCTCGACGTTCAAGTCCCGACGACAGGGAGCACCGGTCCAACGACGGGGAGCACCGGTCTGGAGTCCGACACCGGGTCCACCGTTGGACCCTGCTTGGACGTCGCCCCGGGGACGACCAGCTCCGGCCCCACCACGGCGAGCACCGGGTCCAGCTCCGGAACGGACACGGACACGGACACCGACACGGATACCGATGGCGGGACCGACTCCGGGACCAGCACCGGCGGTGCACCCGATGGTGGCGCGGCTGCAGAGCGAGGCTCCGTGCTTGGACGTCTGCTCGACGCAGACATCTTGCCGCCCGACGTCGCGCAACGCCTCCGCTCGAAGGACTGAGCATGTCGGTCCTCGAAATCTCAGAGATCGAGTCGGACTCGCAGTCGCAGATCCCACGCCTGGACTTCGAACTCACGCCGGGCTGCGACCACAAGTGCGCCCACTGCTACAACGTCTGGACCGCCGACGAAGGCGACCCGCAAGCGGGCTACGACACCGGTGGCCAGCTGCGAACGCCCGAGTTCAAGGCGATGATGAGCAACATCGTCGGCCAAACACAGGCCAAGCACATCACCATCACCGGTGGTGAGCCGCTGCTGCGCAAGGATGCGGTCGAAATCATCGAACACGCCTGCAGCAGCGTGGACGTGGTCACCCTCATCACCAACGGCAGTCACGTCGACCCTCAGACCGCGGCCCGTTTCGGCCGAGCTGGTCTGCGGCAGGTGCAGCTGACGCTCCTCGCCGGCGACCGGGCGGAACACGACCGGCTCAAAGGCGCCGAGTGTTTCGACGATACGATCCGCGCGGCGGTCAATCTCACCGAGGCTGGGGTCCCGGTTCAGGTCTGCTTCGTGTCGATGCACGAGAACTGGCATCAGTTCGAACGGGTGATGGAGCTGTGCTTTGCGCTGGGCATCCGGGGAATCTCGTACAACCGGATGTCGCCCACCGGCGGCGCGATTCACCACATCGCCCGCCTCATGCCGACCGTCGAACAGATCGAGGCCAACCTCGAGGTGGCCGAGCGACTTGGCCGAGCCTGGGACATCGCCGTCTCCACCGCGATGCCGATCCCTCCGTGTTTGATCCGGATTGAGAGCTACAGCTGGGTGCGGTTCGGCTTCTGCAGCACCGGTTCCTCCTCGCCCAACATCGTCATCGACGGCAAGGGCAACGTGCGCAGCTGCAACCTCGCCGGCGGTGTCATGGGCAACGTGCTCGAGCAGCCTTGGTCTGAGATCTATGCCGTGCCGTACCAGCGCGAGTTCAAGCGCAACGTCCCGGACATGTGTCGTGGCTGCGCGTACGAGACGTCCTGTCAGGGAGGCTGCAAAGAGAGCGGGTTCGCGACGTTTGGCGACCACGCCCACCCCGAGCCCTTGTTGTGGCTGGCTCAGAACCCCGACTGGCGTGAACAGGTTGGCGAGGAGGTCGACCAATCGATCATCCCGCTGCGCCGGTTGACGCGCCCTGCGAGTCGGCGGAGCGAGGGAGCCCCGGTTGGCGACGCGTGATCCGTGTGTCCTGCTGATCTCGCCGGGGATCATCAAGTGGACCGACATGGATTTCGGTCTGCCGCACCTGGTGAGCATGGGCGGCTACGTGCAGCACCACACCGGCGTGCGCGTGGAGTTGCTCGACCTCAACTACGAGGGCGGTGACCACAAACAGCTGCTCGAGACGATCGAATCGCTGGGTCCGCACCTGGTGATCGGGCTCTCGACCTACTCCAGCTTCGACTACATGCGGGTGATGGCTCTGGCTCGCTTCCTGCGAAGCCGCTTCCCCAACACGCCGCTGGTCACGGGGGGCTATCACGCCAGTGCGCTGCCGACCGACGTCGTGTTCGACGGCTCACCGTTCGATGCGGTGATCGTGGGGGAAGGGGAAAAACCGCTGCTCTCGATGGTGCAACACCTGCTCGGTGGCGGCCGCCTCGAACAACGGATCTGGGGCCCGGACCAGATTCAAGACCTGGACACGCTGCCTCCGTACCAGTGGCAGCTACTCGATCGCTACTGGCCGCGGGCCACGGACATCGGTCGCAAGTTCCAGATCTATCTCGCACGCGGTTGCCCCTATCACTGCACGTTCTGCATGGAGCGAGCGAAGAGTGGCTACAAGTGGAGGGCCTACTCCTCCGAACGTGCGGTGTCGGAGTTGGTCCGGCTCTCCCAGTGGACCGACCTGAAGAACTGGGTGATCAACATCGCCGACCCGCTGTTTGGCTTCAAGCGCAGCTGGAGACGGGAGGTGCTCCAGGGCATCATCGACAACGACCTGCTGCCGCGGCAGTACTGGACACTGACGCGCTCTGACGACCTCGATGACGAAGACGTGAGCCTGCTGGCCCGGGCGCGATTCTCGATCGGCATCGGGCTGGAGAGTGGCAGCCCGAAGATGCTCACCTTGATGCAGAAGGGCAACAAGCCCGATGCGTATCTCGCGGCGATGCAGCGGCTGGCTCGCCTCAGCCGCAAGCACAAGTTGACCTGGGCCTCGAACGTGATCGTGGGGCATCCCGGGGAGTCGATGGAATCGATGCGGGAGACCCAGCGATACCTGACGGAGCTGTTCACCTCGGCCAAGGAGACCTGCGGCTGGCTGTCGATCGACGCGTTTCGTTTGTACCCGGGCGCGCAGGTGCACGAGGCGATGGAGACCTATGGCCAGCTCCACGGCACTCGGTTCCACCATCCGCAGTGGTGGAAGAGCTGGTACGACGGGGCGTTCGCGGCCGAGCACATCGACCCCAGTCGCGAGGTGTCGTTTGAAGATCGGGTCGAGTTCATGCACGAGGCGTACGCCCCGCTGACCGCCGAGATCGCCGAGCGGTTCACCGGGCAGGGCCGGAGCGTCGACCGGGTATTTCGGCGCAGCCTCAACGACCAAGCCCGTCAGATGAGCAACGCGAGCAAAGAGGCGACGCTGAGGCGCGCGGCCCGAGTTCGTGCGTTGGCGCAGCGTCGCGAAGAGGAGCAGGGGCCTGACGGAAAGGCCGTCGCGGTTAACTTCCCGATCGGACTGCACCTCAAAGACCCGTGGGTCCGCGAGCGAGAGTCGGCCGTTCGTGGGCTCCTCGACGAGGGGGTGCTGCGGACGGCGGACCTGATCGAGGCTCTCTTGCAGGTCTCCCCCGAGGCGCACATGTCACGGGAGGCCGCCGCGATGCTCCTGGGGGGCCAGCACGCGAGCACGAACGTGGAGGGCGAACTCGCCGTCTCGTTGAGTCTTCGCACCGTTGCGATGGGTCTCGAGGCGCTGGAACCGGCGCTCGGGGACCGGGTTGTCGATGTCACCGCGCGCAGTGGCTACCTGGCGGCGCTGCTGTCCCTGCTCGTGGGCGAGAAGGGAGAGGTGCTCGCGATTCACCCCGCCGGAGGATCGTCGGACGAAGCCAGGACATTCACCAAGGGGTTGGAGCCGTACCGCAACGTCCTGGTCACGGAGGCCGAGTCGGCCGGCGTCATGCTGGAAGGCACATGGGACGGCGCATGGATCGGTGCCGCACTGCCGCGGGTGCCGCAGGGGATTGCGGCGCACCTCACCGAGCCTGGTGGACGCCTCATCACCTTCGTGGGTCCCCGGTTCCGTCCGCAGGATCTGGTCGCGCTGACTCGCCATGGAGACCGTCTCGAAGAACGGCGGGTCGCTCGCGTGGCGGTGCCCGTCCTCGCGGGTCCGGGCGGATGGATCCGTGAGGCGCGGCGGCCCGCGATCCGCCCATCAGCACATCCGTGAGCATCGCGTTCGAACGTTGGGACGAGGCCGCTCGCCTCTACGCCGTGCTCGCGCGTTTGGACCTCGGCGCGGATGCGGCCTCGCTCTTCGATGCGGGCCTGGCCACCGGGCCCTGGGTGGCGCCGCTGCTCACGGCCTACCGCGCTGCACCGGGACGGCTGGTGTTGCAGGGAGTTGCATTGCTCCACCCTGGCGAGTTGCGCTCCCGACTTCGGGACAACCCTCCGGCCGGACTGACCGATGCGCTGGGCCGCCGCCTGTGTTCTGCCGCGGCGGATGGGCTCGATGCGACCGCCCACGAGCCACCCCACTACGCTTCGGTTCCCCGCGAGATCATCGAGCCGCTCCAGGCGTTGCGCACCGCGCTTTGGGAGCGCGTGGGCCCGCCACCTGCGCTGACCGTTGTGGACTGTCCAGCACTCGGCCGAGCCGGGCGGGCCATCACGGCACCGCAGGGTCGGGTGGTGGCTGTCTCTGTGGCGGAGCCGTCGGAGCATGTGCTTTGCCAGGTGTTGCACGAAGAAACCCATGCCGTGACGGACCCACTCGTTCGGCAATCGTGGGGCGCCGCGGGGGCAAGCCGTGACACCGCGGCGGGGACCCCTGGATACGCCCGGCACCAAGCGCTCGAGACCGCGGCGATCGAGGTCGGCGATGCGCTCATCGCTGCCCGGGCGCCACGATGGAGCAGCGCATACCGGCGATGGCGGACCCGATTCGGGGTGTGAGGCTTGACCACTTCTCATGGGCTCGCTCCGGCTCCGCTCCTCGTCACTGGTCCCCAATCCTCCGCGAACCGGCGCGTTTTGACCGTGAGATGTACTCGAGTGGGAACCGGGATTACGACAGCAGTGAGCGGGAACGGGGGCTCATCCGGCTGGGACCAGAGCCCGTACGTTCGGTCATGCTCTTGGGCGGAAACGTGATTGAAAGTTGCTTGGCACCTCTTGCGCGTCCGCCGAACGTGGTTATGTTGTGCTGGCTGGGATGCCGGCCCCGGATGGGGTCGTCGTCGTCAACCGGCAGTGGTCTCCGGGCGTGGACACGTTCCGACACTTGGATGCCGGCTCACAAGCCGAGGGGTGGATTCCCCAAAGCCGTCTTTCCACTCCTGGCGAGACGTCCGTGAGTTCGGGAACCTTCGGTGGGGGCGGTTCTGCTGCCCCTGGGAAGGAGTTCGGCGATGGGTTTAACACCTCAGCCGCACTGGACCACGCTCCTATTCTACGTGGTCATGGCGTACGCCGCCTTGGCAAAGCGCGAGAAGTAGTGGGGCAGCAGGCGGGGGTACAGTTCCTCCGCCTGCTTTTTTTCCCTGCAGGCCAAAGCGGCCTATCGGCTTGAGTCACGCATGCGCGGCAGCGCGTGAGCGGACTCGGCCGAGCGGACCGGCGAGCCGGCCGAAGCCGACATCGAGCTCGGGTTCATCCCCCTAGCCTCGATGGCGCGACAGAGGGAGTTCCCAGGGGATCCGTGGGCTTGGGAAGGACGACCGCGGAGGTTCCAGATCGTCGAACAGGATGAACCTGTACACGCCATGAAGGTCCTCAACGGCCTGAGGGGAGAGTGCACGGGCACCATCTGCACGTGGAGTGAGTAGGAGATCGGGAACGGCGGCCAGGAACGTCGAAGACAAGGCTTCGTGGTCAAGTTCATGCGCAGTGATGTACTCGACAGGAGCGAAGACAGGGACCCCGGCCTTCCTTGCCGAGACGCGGACCGTTTTCTCGCCGTTGGATTTCCGGGCGTTGATCCCAGTGTCCGAAACACCTTCGTTAGTGACCAATGAGGCGTTGTGCTCGACGGCGAGACTGACGAGTCGGTTGTCTGCCGCGTTTGAGCGCTCGCTGCCGGGCAGTCCTTCGAGTCTCCCGAAGCCGCGAACGAGGTGGTTGGCGATGACGTGGGTGAAGTACGTGCTGGCTTCAACTTCGACCGGCGCGGTGTTGCTTTCAACGGGGCCGGGGTCAGGTGCGGGCGGCACAACCTGCGGACTCTTGAGTCTAAGCTCCTCATGAAGGAAGAGACCTCGAACCCCAGACTCAGCGAGATGCCAGAGTGTGATCAGTGAGTAGCGGGTGCGAAGCTGCCTGTACCTGACCGTGCGGTCCCGAAGCAACTCGTCCACCGGACCCTTGGTGAACTTCAGGAACTCAGCTGAGAGCGCCTCGATGACGACGTTGGTGTCGAGGATGACGGTCACGCCGCCAGGCTAGAGGGGGAGCAGCGCGGGGGGGCCGCGGGCTGTCTCTTATACACATCTGACGCTGCCGACGAGCG
>CAJXVA010000121.1 GCA_913061055.1 uncultured Pseudomonadota bacterium | reverse complement strand
CGTCGGCAGCGTCAGATGTGTATAAGAGACAGGGACATCCCGTCGGGCTACGCGGACGGAGCCGAACACGAGTTGTCGTTCGAGGCCACGCTCGCCGGGGTCGGTCTGACCAGTTTCTTCGTCGACGATGTCGAGTTGCGCCTGTGCGAACAAGTCACCGGATCCAGCAGCTCCAGCTCGTCGTCGACCGGAGAAGGCAGCGGCGATGCCGATTCGTCTGGGCCTGCGACGACCTCGGGCTCTTAGCCCGGTGCAGTGACGCGGCCCCGGCTACTGCGGCGACTCTGGCTTGGCCGCGGCGTGCACGAACGCCCGGCGGGCGCGGGCCTCGAGGCGCGCGAGGTCCAGGGAACTCGCATCGGGTACGCAGGCAGGGACATCGACGGCCAAGAGCCAGTGCGGCGGTTGTGCGAACGAGGGCGCAGGATCGACGCGGGTGGCTTGGGACGCGAGGCGGCACAGATCGATGGTGCCGGACTCGGGGTCGTACCAGTCGTAGCCATGAACCGCGCCGGGCTGTGAGGCCTTCGTCCCGCGGTGCTTCATCGCTCAGCTCGCGTAGCCGTTGGGATGGTCGCGGTGCCAGGCCCAGGCGGTTCGAACGATCGCCTCGAGCGTGGGGTAGCGCGGGGTCCAGCCCAGCTCCGCCTTGATCTTGGTGGAGTCTGCGCTCAAGGCTGGGGGGTCGCCAGGGCGGCGCTCACCCATCACGTGGGGGATGGGGTAGCCGGTGACCTTGCGGGCGGCTTCGATCACTTCCATCACGGAGAATCCGGTGCCGTTGCCGAGGTTGTAGATGCGGCTGCGCTCCTGCAGGGCTCCGAGCGCGAGGATGTGGGCTTGGGCCAGGTCGATCACGTGGATGTAGTCGCGAAGGCAGGTGCCGTCCGGGGTGGGGTAGTCGTCCCCAAACACCGTGATCGAGTCCCGACGACCCTGTGCGACCTGCAGCACGAGCGGGATGAGGTGGGTCTCCGGGTCGTGGTGCTCGCCACGCGCAGCGCTGGCGCCGGCGGCATTGAAGTAGCGCAAGAACGCGTACCGCATGCCGTGTACCTGCGCGGCCCAGTGGAGGATGCGTTCGAGAATGTGCTTCGACTCGCCGTAGGGGCTGCCGGGGACGATGCGCTCGGTCTCGTCGATGGGGACCTTCTGAGGCTCGGCGAACAGGGCCGCGGTCGAGGAGAGGATGAAGCGCTTGACGTCGTGCTCCACCATGCTCTCGATCAGGTTCAGGCCGTTGCGTACGTTGTCGCCCACGTACAAGAAGGGCTTGCGCATCGACTCCCCGACCTGGGAGCGGGACGCAAAGTGCATCACCGCGTCGGGTCGGTGTTCGGCCATCAGGGCATCCACGGCGGCACGATCGGCCAGGTCGCCGACGACGAGCGTGGCTTCGGGGTGGACCGCCTCACGGTGTCCCAAAGAGAGGTCATCGAACACCACGACCTCCGATCCGCTCGCCACGAGCTGCTCGACGGTGACGCTTCCGATGTAGCCGGCTCCCCCTGTGACGACGACCTTCATGTGGCACGCATCGTAACACCGGAACCCTTCGCTCCATCCGCGTGGCCGGTCCGGACGGCGGACGCGCAGCCTCCGTTCGCGACAACCGCAGGTGCTGCGTTGGTGTGGGTTTGCGCAATCTCTGCACGGGGACGACGCCAACACACAGCCGGATTCGTGACGACCCGGTGACAAGTCACGCTCCGTGGCCGCCCCGACCTTGAGCGGGGACGATGCTCGGGATAGATCGGGCGCTTAGATGGAACGCCTCCAGCGCATTTCTTGGGCTCTTCTGTTGGTCGCTGCCGGTTGCGGCGACGACGTCTCCAGCGCCACCGACGGTTCCACCGGCGGTGACGAAACATCGACTGGCGAGACCGTCGACCCGACGAACGTCACCACCACGATCAATCCGACCGGAAGCACATCGGGATCGTCGAGCACGACCGGCGACCCGGACACCGGATCGACCACGGACGAGACAACGACGGGCCCGACCACGGACAGCGACAGCGACACCGACTCGACCACGTCCACGACCGGGGACGAGACGACGAGCACGACCGGAGACCCGGTCGACTGCGGCAACGACATGCTCGACGGACGCGAGGAATGCGACGGCGCGCAGCTCGATGGGGCGACCTGCGAAACCCTCGGCTTCGCCAGCGGCGACCTCACGTGTGCCGACAACTGCACGTTCGACACCGCCGCGTGCGAGAGCTGCGGCAACGACGTGATCGACGACGGCGAAGACTGCGAAGGCGACGACCTCGCCGACGCCACGTGCCTGAGCATCGACATGGGGTTCACGGCCGGAACGCTTGCCTGCGATGCGAGCTGTGGCTTCGACACGACCGGCTGCACCAGCGTGCCGTTCCCCGCCGCGGGAGAGGTGATCATCAGCGAGATCATGCCGAACCCCACAGCCGTCTTGGATTCCGACGGCGAGTGGTTCGAGCTGCACAACCTCAGCGCGACCGAAACCTACGAACTCAGCGGCTGCGAGGTCTCCGGGCAAGCCGGTGAAGAGGTCATCTCGATCGCCGGCGACTTCGTCATCGGCCCTGACGCGTACCTCGCGTTCGCGCCCGACAGCATGGTCGACCCGGGTTTCACGCGCGACTACGCGTACACCGAGAGCTTCTCCGTCGCCAACGGCGGAGACATCATCACGCTGAGCTGCGACGGCGTGGTCGTCGACACCGTCGACTACGACACGTTCCCGCCCGAGGCCGGTGTCAGCCTCAACCTCGACCCCGACTTCTTTGACGCGACGGCCAACGATGCTGCCGAGAACTGGTGCCCCGGCGTGACCGTCTACCTCGACCCGGATACCGGAACTCCCGGTGCCGCCAACGACGAGTGCATCGCCCCGACCGTCTACACGATCGACTTCTGCCGCATGCAGTCCCCGGACACGATCGTCCAGGATGCCGGCACCACCGTGGATGTGTTCGGCCGCCTGTTCATCGCGGGGCTCACCGACATGAGCACCAGCAACGACCTGGCACCTGAGGTCAGCGCCCAGCTTGGCTACGGCCCCGACGGAACCGACCCCGCCGTGGATGCAGGCTGGACCTGGATCGATGCGATGCCGAACGCCGGCTACACCGCGGTCGCTCCCGAGGAGAACAACGACGAGTACATGGTGACGCTCACCGTGCCGGTGCCGGGCGAGTATGACTACGCGTACCGTTTCTCCGGCGACAGCGAAGGCACGTACACCTACTGTGACGGCCAGGACGCTGGGAACTCGGATGGATACCAGGTCGCCAACGCCGGGCAGATGACCGCCACCGGAGACGTCTTTGTCCCCGACAGCTTGATCATCACGGAGGTCTACTACGACGAACCGGGCGCAGACGGTGGATTCGAGTGGGTCAAGCTGTTCAACGGCACGGGGGCGGACATCGATCTCGCCACGTACTCGCTTGGCCACGGCGGCACGGACTACACCTTCGGGACGTATCAGCTCGCAGGAACGATCGCGGCGGGTTCGTGCTTCGTTGTCGGTGGTCCCAGCGCGAGCATGGACAACGGCTTCATGGGCGTGGCCGCGTATGACCAGGCGGCCGTCTTTTCGCCGAACATCCAGAACTCCGGTGGCACGGCCGACGGGGTCGCGCTGTTTGACGTCATCGAGGGCTCGATCGCGGCCGACACGACCCCGATCGATGCCGTCGTGTTCGGTGGGGCAAACGACAACAACCTCATCGACGAGACGGGCGCTGCACCTGTCCCCGACGTTGGCGATGCGCCCAACGGGGACTCGATCGTGCTTCAGTCCGACGGGACCTGGGTCATTCAGGTCGACCCCACGCCGACGGTTTGCCAGTTCGCCGACTAGCGCGTGCCGCTCGTCGAGCCGCCGAAGCCGCGCTGCCTCCCGCAGTGCGGCTTCGTCGTTTCGACGCCACACCAGGCCTCAGCCAATCGGCCGCGGATGTGCCCCCGCTCGCTTGCACCCACCTGCGAACCCTGAAATCCTGCCGCGGTCTCCATGCGCCGCATTCTCCTCACCGGTCTGGCCCTCGCAGCGACCGCTTGCCTCACGCCTCCGCCCTCGACCACGCCGGTGGACGCGGGAGCTGCGGCGTCGACGGACGATGCCACGGCGCCCAAGCGGCTGTGGCCAGGGGTGTCCCCCAAGGATGCGTATCCGGTTGGGCAGACCCGAGCCTTCGAGTTCGTGCAGGCGGACCGACGCATCGGCCGCTCCTGGGGCCGGTACGTGGGCACCATCGATGGCGCGCCCCATCATCATCGGTTCGAGACCCGGATCGAGCTGGAGCTTCCTGGCCGCGAACCGCTTCGATCCGCGGGGGAGCTGGTCCTCGATGACAACGGTGCCCTCGTTGGTGGGTTCGAGCGCAGCAGTGCGGCGGAGCTGACGTTCGTTCGTGAGGGCGACACGTTGCGGATCTCCGACGGGAAGACCGAGAGCGAGGTCGGCTACTCGCCAGAGACCGCACCGACCGGCGTGATGGCGCACTCGGCAATCCTGCACGAGGAGCTGCTGCTTCGGCTGCGGCCGCTGGACGTCGGAACCCTCGAGCTTCGGCTGCTCTCCTTGTCGGGGGGCATCCCGGCCGAGTGGACCGGCAACGTTCGCGAGGCACAGGACACGATCGTGGTCGAGACCAACCTCGGAGAGCGCATTGCGCTGCGCGACGGGTTGATCGAGTCGCTCGCGGTCGGGGCCAGTGACCTGTTGATCTCGAGTGTCGAGGAGCCCTGGCCGACATGGGAGATCTCGGGGCCCCTGCGGCTGACCTACAGCAAGCCTGCGGGCGCGAGCTTCGAGCGACGAGAGGTCGAGATTCCCGGCACGAAGGAGTCGCCGACGCTGGCCGGCGAGGTCTTGGTGCCGCCCGGCGAGGGTCCACGGCCCGCGGTCTTGTGGGTCGGGACGACGGGACGTGAGGACCGCTACGGCTTTGCGGGCCCACCCCCGATCGACCTGGGCGCGCACGAGATTACGGACGCGCTCGCACAGGCGGGGTTCGTTGTCCTGCGGTTCGACGAGCGTGGATATGGCGGCTCGGACCCGGGGCCGCTGAGTTTCATTGGACAGGTCGACGACGCCAAGCGAGCGCTCGGTATGCTCTTGGTTCAGCCCGAGGTCGATCCCGACCGCGTGCTGCTGATCGGGCACGGGGAGGGCGGTCTGCGGCAGCTCATGCTCGCCGCCAACATGCCCCGTGGGGTCGTCGGGCTGGGTCTGCTCGCAACGCCTGGCCGCCCGTATCGAGAGGTGTTCCTCGAGCAGTCCGCCGCTGCGTTGGCGGAGCTGCCTCCCGAGCTTCGGGCAGGGGCGGCGACGCAGCAGCGAAAAATGGTCGAGGCGGTCGAGCGTGGCACCGAGATCCCGCCCGAGCTGGAGCGGGAGGCGCAGTGGCTGCGCGAGATGTTCGCGGTCCGACCCGACAAGCTCTTCGCCCGGCTGAAAGCGCCACTGTTCGTGGGCCAAGGAGACAAGGACTTCGAGGTGAACCCGGACCAGGACCCGATTGCGATCCGCCGCGCGGCCAAGCGCGCCAAGGTTCGGGTCGACCTGCACCGCTACCCAGATCTCGACCACTTGTTCAAGGCCGAGCCCGGAGAGTCGGGACCCTCGCGCTATCTCGAGCCCGGTCGGCACGTGGACCCGGCGTTCATCGATGACCTCGTCGCATGGGCCAAGGCCCGCGCGAAGGGGTGAGTCACGGCGCTGCCGGAGACGACGGCGCCGACGCGATCAAGCGACGCAGCGTCGCCGCGTCCAGTTGCACTTGCCCCTCACCATCGTGGAAGACGACCTGTCCGCCGCCGGAGGACGACAAGGAGATGCGCGCTGCCTCCGAGCGGTCGATGATGTCGAGCTTCTCGGTGCGCACGAGGCCGAAGATCGCCGTGTTGCCACTACCGCACGCCACGGCCGTGAAGGCGAGCAGTCCGCCCAGAAGCTTGAGGCGTCGGTTGCTCCGTTCAAGACGTCGGACTCGGTGTTCGAGGGACTCTTCCACTCAGCGAGGATATCGCCGCCGGCCGGGCAAACCCCAGAGCAGTCCCAGCGCGAGGGCAAGAGCACCGGAGCCGTCCGACCCCAGACGACAGCCACCGCCCGAGGCGGACTCCGACTCCTGGGCTGTCGAGCCATCTCCGGACTCTGAGGTGGGGGAGGGGCCCGTGTCGTCCCCGGAGGACGACGCCGGTGCGTCCCCGGACGTTGTGCCGGGGGCCTCACCGCTCGAGTTGTCTGGAGCCTCGCCGCTCTCGCCAGTCGCGGTCATGCACGGCGGCACATCGCCTCCTTCGGGCGCGACGAGTTCGATGTCGGCGCAGCTGTAGTACGCGAGCTTTCCGGTCTCGGTGAACTGCGTCAACTGCAGCGTGCAGTCGTCACAGGTGCACATCGGCATCGTGAGCGGCTGCACGTAATCGAAGACGTCTTCTTCGTCGGGGCGCGACCCGATGATGTTCTCGTCAAACCCGGCGTCCGCAGCCGGGCTGAACGACACCCGATACAGGTTGAAGTGGTTCTGCGTCGAGCCCCATCGGGTCTGCACGACGGCTCCGGCCGTGTACTGCGTTGCGTCTCCACGCGGCGTGCCTCCACAAGGCCCTTCCATGAGCCCGGAGTCTTCGGTGCGCGGTGGGGGCTCGAGCCAACTGGAGTGGGCCTGCGCGACGCTGGGCAGGGTCACGATGGCAAGCCCGAGCAGCAGTTGGCAGCGCACGGGCTGAGTATGCGCTCACCGCCCCGCGGTTACCTCAGATCTGAAAGAGCACGGGCCAAGACGCAGAAAAGGCGGGCCACCTGGTGTGGACCCGCCTTCGCGTTGCACCCGTACAGGCCGCTTAGAAGTCAGCCAAGAACTGAGCGCGCTTGGCTTTGTACTCTTCTTCGGTGAGCAGCTCAGCGTCGTAGGCGGCCTTGAGTTTGGTGAGCTTCTCCTCGAGCGAGCCCGGAGCGGGACCGGCTGCTGCCGGCGCAGCCGCGGGGGCTGCCTGCGGTGGAGGCTGACCCTGGGGCGGGTATCCTTGCTGGGGCGGGTAGCCCTGCTGCGGGTGATGGCCCTGCGGGGGGTAGCCTTGCTGCGGGGGGTAGCCCTGCTGCGGGTAACCCTGCTGCGGGTAACCTTGATGGGGCATCGCTTGGCCCATCATGCCGGCCATCATGTTGCCCATGCCGACGCCCATGCCCAGGCCCATGCCAGCCTGCATCACGCCGGAGCCTTGACCGGGCTGCTTGGCAGCGTCGCGCATGGCCTGCATGCCTTCCCACGCCATGGTGTTGTCGACACCACGCGCTGATTGAGCGGCCGCGGCATCGAGCGCTTTCTCGATCTCCGCCGGCAGCGAGATGTTCTCGACGACGAACGACGTGAGCTGGATGCCGAGCTCTGCAATGTCGGCGTTGATGCCCTCGAGCACGCCTTTGCCCAGCACGTCGTAGTGCGCGGCCATGTCGGCGACGGAGAGCTCGCTCGACGCGGCGGCCTTCGTGAAGCCCTGCAACAGCCGGCTGCGGACGTAGCCTTCGATGTCGTCGCTGGACATGAAGCCCTGCGTGCCGACGACCTCGTCGAAGAACTTGCGCGGGTCGACAATCTTGAAGTTGTAGCTACCGAACGCCCGGATGCGGACGCGGCCCGGTCGGTTGCCGACCGCGAACTCGGGGTCGCGGATCAGGACCGGCTTGGGCGTGCCCCACTTCTGGTCGAGGTACTGCTTGAGGTTGATGAAGTAGACCTCGGCCTTGTAGGGGCTGCTGAAGCCGTACTTCCACCCTTTGAGGCGGGAGAGAACGGGAACGTTCTCGGTCGAGAGGGTGTGCGTGCCGGGTCCGAAGACGTCGGCGGCCTTGCCCTCGTTGACGAGAATCGCGGCCTGCCCGTTGCGGCAGACGAGCTTGGCTCCGTTCTTGATCTCGTGGTCTTCGTCGGGGAAGCGCCACACGAGCGTGTAGTTGGTGTCGTCGAGCCACTCGATGATCTCGATGACCTGGCTCTTGATGAAGCTCATCAGTCCCATGCGTATTGTTCCTTCTTGGCTGGCGTGAGGGCGGGGGCGGTACTGGCTAGCACTCGTTGCTATTCCAGGGACGCGCGGGAGGCTTCTTGTTCGAGGTCACCGAATTCGGCGTTGGAGAGGCCGAAGGCGTCGGCGATCTCGCCCAAAGCGTGTCGTTCGGGCGAGCTGAACTCGCCGTCGGCCTTGAACATCGCGATCGCGGCCATGATGAACATGCGCCGCTGAAAGCTTGTCTCGAGCACTTGTGAAGCCTCATGCATCGAGAAGGCCGAGTCCTCCTTGAGCTCATCGAATGCCAGGCTGGAGCCCGACTCGTTGATGAAGTCACGGAGGAGGTCTTCCTCGCGCTTCTCCATTCCGTCGACATTGGCGAGATAGAAGAGGCCGCGCGCGAACAAGTCGGCAGCTTCTGTGGACAGGCCGCTGTTGGGTTCCGTCATCGTCGGGCGTGATGCTACGACGCCCAGCAGCGCATGGCCATGAACGGTGGCCGGCGCACCTACAAAAAAGCCCGCCGGGGAGGCGGGCCATGATGTGCGAGCGACGAAGGCCTACAGCGCGGGCGCTTCGACGACGAACTCGCGGTGGAACAGCACCTGAGGCTCGGAACCGGGGGCTTGGCCGGCCCCTTGTCCCTGGACAGCATCGACGAGGACGTCGACCTCCCAGTGGCCGGACTGCTCGGGGGCGATGTCGAAACTGGTGCCAAGCATCAGCGCATCGGTCGAATGCAGGGTGCCGGGCACCTCGGCGACGAAGTCACCATGACGCCATCGGTACACGACGCGGCGGCTGCTGAGCAGGCCATCCGCGCGAACGTGAAGATAGACGGTGCCCACGCCGGCGCTGAACTCAGCGCGGTCCTCGAGCGGGCCTTCGGCCTGCGAGGCGAGAACCGCCGAGACTCGGACGGCCTGTGCGATCTTCTGAGGCTCGGCCGACAACGCCGCTTGCTGGACGCCGCCTCCCGCGTATCCCCCGCGGAGCGTTCCGTCCGCTTGGAGCTGATCCGCCGTGATCGGCGCATCGACACAGGCCCCCAGCGCAAGCGGGAGCGCAAGTGCCGCGAAGATCCCGAAGCAGGCGCCGAGTGGGTAGAGAGCGGGGGCTCGCACGCGCCGCCATACAGCATGTTCCGTGCCACGACGTCGAATGCGCTCGATCACCGCGTTACCGCGGGATCTGATCCATAAAAGACACAAAAAACGTCGCCCATGACAGCAAACGTGACTAACACGAACATGGGACGCCGCGCGTTATGCTGCGGGTCCATGCTGTCGTGTCTGCGTCGAGCGGTTGGCGTCTTTTTCTGCGGCGTGATGCTGGTCGCCGCCTGCAAGAGTACGGACGCTTCGCCGTCGGTCCAAGATTCCCGCGAATCCAAGGCGGAGTCCGGCGGAGCGGAAACGCCCCCGCCCGATCTCGCGGACCGCGCCTTCCCGCTACTCGCGTGGGCGGTTCACATGGTGAAGACCGAGTACTTCGACCAGGACCGGTTCGATGGGCGAGCTCAACTCGTCTCGGCGCTGACTGGGGTCGGGATGCACACGCCTGAGTTCTTCGCCGAGGTGCGCGGTGACTCGGTCGCGCTGCGGGTCCGGGCCGCCAGTTCGACGTTCGACATCGCAGATGTCCGGACGATCGATGACGCCTCCAATGCGCTCGAGGAGATGTTGGTCTTCGCGCAAACCGAACTCGACCTCGATCCCGAGGCACTCCACGCCCTCGAGTACGCCGCGATCAACGGGCTCCTCGCACCGCTCGACCCGCACACGATCCTGCTCACGCCCGAGGAGCACGCGGATCTCGGCGAGCGAACGCGCGGATCCTTCGGGGGTATCGGCGCGGAAATCCGGGTGGAGAACCGCGCGATCATGGTTGTTCGTGTCTTGCCGGACATGCCGGCCGAGACCGCTGGCTTGCAGGCAGACGACATCTTGCTGCGCATCGGCGGGCGATCGACGGTCAGCATGAGCGTGACCGAAGCTCAGGAGTTGTTGCGCGGGCCGGTGGGCACGCCGATCGAGGTGAAGGTGCGTCGCAAGTCCAAGTCGCTCGATGTGACGATCGAGCGCGCTGTCATCCGCCTGGCGTCGGTCACCGCCACGACGCTGCCGGGGGGCATCAGTCACCTCCGGATCTCGAGCTTCCAAGAGGACACATCCGAGAAGCTGCGGGAGGCGCTCGCTGCGGCGAGTGAAGCCGGAGCGCTCAACGGAATCGTGCTCGACCTTCGTGGCAACGGCGGAGGTCTCCTCGTGCAGGCCACGCAGATCGTCGACCTGTTCGTCCCTCGCGGCGAGCTCGTCATCGTGCGGAGCGTCTATGGGCGCGAGGTCGATGAGGCGACCGATGCGACGGCGGTTTCGGGCGATGTGCCCGTGGTGGTGCTGGTGGACGAACAGGCGGCAAGCGCCTCGGAGATCGTCAGCGGTGGACTCCAGGCCTTGGGGCGAGCGGTCATCGTGGGTCGCTCGACCTTCGGCAAAGGGTCGGTCCAGGTCGTACGTCCCGCCTCCCCCTACGGCCGCGAGCTTGCGCTCAAGCTGACGATGGCGGAGTACCTCGTCGCGGGCGACAAGCGTATCCAGGCTCGCGGTGTGGTGCCGGACCTGGAGCTGCTTCCCGTGGAGCCGACCGGGCTCGCCCATGTGGTCCGCTACTACGACCTCGAACGGTTCGAGCGCGCCCGGGAGCGGGCACGCATGGCGCACCATCCCTCGGCGAAGCACGAGAACCTGGACGCAGCGGTTCGCACCCCCAATGCGCGGCTGCGTTACTTGGCGGAGCTGGAGCTGCCCCCGGCACTGAAGAAACAAGCGGACGTGCCTCCGCTCATGCGGGATCCCGAGGTCCGGTTCGCGGCCGAGGTCGCGAAGGCGATTCCATCCCGTCTTGACGCAGAAGGCCGCCGCACAGCCGTGGCTCGGGTTGTGGCCTCGCTGGCCGAAGCAGAGACGCCGCGCATCGCGGCTGCGCTCAGCAAGGCCGGCGTCACTTGGGGGGAGGAGGGGGCCACCGACACACCGCTCGAAGCGACGGCTCGCATCCTCACCCCGCTTCCGATCGAGGCTGGCAAGACCTTCGAGCTCGAGGTCTCGGTGACGAACAGAGCCTCAGACGTCGCCCACCGCGTCCACGCGATCACGGACTGTGAGCGGGAGCGTCTGGACGGCATCGAGGTGCTCTTTGGGGACATCGAGCCTGGGCAGACCCAATCCCGGACCATCGAGCTCCACGTCATGCCCTGGTACGCGGATTTCGTGGGCGATCTCGACGTGCAAGTGCACGTGGGTGAGCCCGACGAGACCCCAGATGCGAAATCGCGGGCGATCTTCGAGACCCAAGCGAAACCTCGGCCTGCGTTGTCGTACGACGCTTGGATCGTCGATGACCCCGAGCTTGCCGCGAAGGCGCCGCGTCGTCCGGAGTCCGAGCCCGTGCCCGGCTTGCCGGAGTTCTCGGTGCAGGGGAACGGCGACGGGATGCTTCAACCGGGCGAGCGGGTGCTGCTCGCCTTCCGGGCGTACAACCACGGTGACGGCGACAGCCCGGACGTACGGGCGTTTCTGCGGAACCTCAGCGGCGACCAAGGACTGCTCGAGGAGGGGTTCGTCCAACTCGGTGTCGTGCCGGTTGGCGAGTCCGTCTCGGGTGCGTTTGGGATCTGGGTGAAGCAAAATGCGGACCCCGGGAAGCCGTTCTTGCTCGACCTGACCGTCGGAGACGTTCAGCTTCGGATGACGGTGTCCGACGCGATGACGCTGAAGGTCTTGTCCAACTCGGGCGAGCGCACGACGCTCGAGCGTGCGGTCAAGGTTGAAGGCGCGGCACTGAAGCTGCGCAGCGGAGCGCATGCCACGTCGGCCGTCGCCGCCGATGCCGCCACGGACTCCGTGCTGTCGTTTGAGGGCAAGGTCGGGTCCTGGCTGTACACGGCAGCGCCGGACGAGCCCAGTCGCCGATGGTTTGTCGCGGAAGACCAAGGTGGCTTCGCCGACCACGCCGCGACCGCAGGCGCGCCCAAAGGGCTCACGGCGCGACGCTTGGTCCGCCCGCCGACCCTCGAGGTCAAACCGATCCCGCGCCGAACTACGGCCGCGGCACTCAAGCTCGAAGGCGTTGCGTCTCATCCGCGACACCTCCGCGACGTGGTCGTGATGGTGCGACCGCCCGGTCCCGGTCAGATCGACAAGAAGGTCGAGTACGCCGCAGCCGGACCCCAGGGGAAGACCCTCGAGTTCGAGGCCGAGATTCCGCTCGAGCCGGGGGGCAATCGCATCATCGTCCTCGCCCGTGGCGACGGTGACGTTCAGAACTCCGCCGAACTGTGGGTCTACCGGGCCGAGGCCGACGGAGGCTGAGTCGCCTCGGGTCCTTGCGCCTCCATCGTGTCCGGCGCTTCGGCGGTTGCCTCGTAGGCCTCCGCGATGATGCGCTCGAACGTTGCGGGCGCGGGGGCGATCGGATCGAGGGCTCGAGCCCGACCCGACAGCGTCAGTCGCACCCGCTGCGGGACTCCGGGGGCGACGGTTTTTGCGGCCAGGGCCTCGACCCGCCAGGCATCGACGCCGCGCGCGTCCAGTCCCTTGCGGATCGCCTCGGTTCGGGCCTGGGCCAGGCGGCCGTCGGCGGCGGCGTCCTTGGTCTTGGGCACGAACACCGCGAGCTGAAGTCGCTCGATCCAGGGGTTGAGGCGCAGCAGCTCTGCGATTTCGTCGAGCTGTGCGTCCATCGTTGCATCCACGGCGGCGGAACCCTCGGCGAAGCGAAGGGCTGGAAGGAGCTGGCGCGGCTCGAAGACTTCGAAGGTCTCGCCGGCGCCACCGGCCAGCCTGCGGTCAGGGCAACCGTCGAGATCGCGGTAGCCATTGATGACCTCGGGTGCGGACGGGCAGAGGTCGACGACGTCGGGAATCCCGTCGCGGTCGTCGTCGAGCTCGGGGCAGCCGTCGCCGTCCTGGGTGCCGTCGAGGTCCTCGGCGACCGTGGGGCACAGGTCCGCCCTTGCAAGGACGCCGTCGCCATCGGGGTCGCTGGGTCTTGGCGGGAGCGTGGCCGGCTTGGGGTCCATCGAGGCTATCAACGCCCGGTCGTGGTCCCGAGCCAGGGCGACGGGCCCTGGGCGTTCACTACCCTCGAACGCGGATTCTGTTCGAAGCCGACGCGCCGGAGCGAAGGCAGCACTGAGGCCGAGTTGCATCGTCGGCAGGCCGATCGAAGACAACACGGACCCGCCTCCCCACAGTTGCATGACCAGGCCACCGCGGGTCTGCCAACGGAAACCTCCACGGAGCGCGACGGGGCTGTCCGCGTGGCGAACCATCGAGGCCTGGCCGTCGAGTTCGGCGAACAAGCTGAACGCCTCGCGCGGTGCGACGGGGACTCGGACCGCGAGGCGGACTGGGATCACATCCCCGCCGAGCGCTTCGCCGTAGTTGACCTCCGGGCGCACCGAGTAGCCGACGTTTGTCGCGACGACGACTCCGCGCGGTCCTCGGTACTCCCCGAGCACGCTGGGGGTGTAGGTGCCGCCGCCGTACGTCGTCAGGGCATCCTCGCGGCCGGAGGGGATCGTGGCATCGAAACCGACGCCGAGCCCGAACCCACGCCGAGGCGTTCGGAGGATGGTTCCCCGAGCGCCGAGCCGGACATCGCCGACCGCAGCCCCTGGCAACGCGACGACGCCCCCGCCCTCGACCGTCACGCCGCGCTGATGCAGCACCATCGGGAGGTCCATCTCCAGTTGAGCCCAGTCGGCGAGCCCGAACGCGACCAGGAGATCTGTCTGCAGGCGCGCATCGACGGAGGGGCCTCGGTCGGTCGTCTCGAAGCTGCGCAGGTAGGTCGTCGCGACGCCAGCCGAGGGCGTCCAGGCCGGCAGAACCTGGCTGGAGTCCGTCGAGAGATGCCCGGTGACGCTCGCGCTGTGCCGGACGGTGTCGCCCGGGGCTGCATGCGCGGGCGTGGTCCAGCCTGCGCTGAGCGCTGCGGCGACAACGAGCACTGCGACACGAGGGAGACCCACGAGCGGTGCATCGGGCGTGTTGCGTGCTGCTTGAGGGTCGGTTCCAGGTCCGGCCGAAGACGGTCCGGCGCGGGGGATGCGCGGCCCGGTGACGGTCGGTGGGAACCTTTGGCGAGCAGGACGGTCTGTGGTCGTGCAAGATCCCGATGCGAGGTCCCGTGAGCGAGTCCAACGAGCACCCCGAAGACCAAGAGCCCGAAGAGAGTCCGCACGCCGGCGAGCTCGACCATGACGACTTCGAGGACGACGACCTCGACGACCTCGACGCGTTTGGCGTTGACGGCGTCGTCGCCCAAATGACCGGCGAGGAGCCCGCCGCACCCAAGAAGCGCTCTCGCCCGGTCTGGGTGTCGGCGGTGGTGGTGCTGGCGTGCTTCTATCCGCTCATCAGCATGTGGGGAGACTTCCGCTTCTGGCTGCGGTCTTCGGAGGCCGAGCCTCTCGGGGATTCCGCCGCGCTGTTCCAGCCCGGCACGGCTGCACCCGACCTCGCCGATCGCTATGTGTCCGTCGAAGGCACGCCCGACGTGCAGTGGGCCACGGTGCTCACCAAGAAAAGCGGGGCCAAGGTCACCTACCTTCGGGTTCTCGAGGGCGGGGGCCAGTTGTTCGCCGCAGTTCCGCGACCCGAAGGCGACGCCGGCAAGACCCCCGAGTACCCCAGCGGCTTCACCGGCCGCGTCACGCGTCTGGGTGATGCGGGCGCGTTCGATTGGATCGCGCGGCTGTACGCGCAGGAAGGCGTCACGCAGCTGTACGACGTCTCGGGCCAAACGGTGGCCGACGCTGTCTCGGCCGGAGACGCGTCCCTCACGATGAAATCCCAGGACGGCCGGAGCGTCGTCGCAGAGCCGGCGGACACGATTCGGTTGGTCGCGCGGCCACAGGATGCCCGCGTGTTGCTCGGCGTGGAGTCGTTCCCCAGTGCCAAAGCGGCGGAAGCCGCCGTCGCTGAGCTTGGGTATCCGTATGCAGCGCTTGGCCGGGGACGCACCGACCTGCGTCGTTACGTCGTTCGTGTGCCCGAAGCCGCACGCGACGATGCTCGCAAGGCACTGCTCGCCAAGATCGATGGCGCGGTGGACGACAGCGATCCGAAAGAAGGTGTCTCGGTCTTCCCGCTGTCGGCGACCTATACCTCCGCGGCGGGCGAGATTTCGCTCGAGGGGGCCGAACTCGTGTTCCCCTACGGCGACAACACCACGGCGCCGGGCTACCAGGTCGAGGACGGCAAGCTCGTCGAGGCCAAGCTCGATGATGGCCGCATGCGGATCCCCGTGACCGCGGTGCATGCCGCACGGGTTGAGAAGCCGGTCTTTGTGGACCCCGATGGCTACCTGATCGAGGTGGGTGTCGAGCCGAGCTCCCAGCTCAAGTGGGGAATCCTGTGGCTGCTGGTCCTGGGGCTGGCGTTCACCAACGCAGTGGTCCTCTATGGCAGCCTGCGCCGACGCGCAGTGTGAGCGGACTTTCCGCGTAGGAGCCCCGCTCGGTGGTCTCCTGGGCGTCTTTTGGACCCCGGCCGCGGCAATGGGCTACGGTCAGGGAGCCAACCCGTGGGCGAGGCCTCGAACATCACACTGCAGTTGCTGGGCGCCGGTGGGGCGTTCACCCGAATCTTCGGGACGACCTGCTCGGTGCTCACGCTCGCGAACGACGAGCGGTGGCTGATCGATTGCGGTCGGCAGGCGCCTGATCAGCTCCATGCCGCCGGGATCGAGTGGCACGCGATCTTTGGCCAGCTCGTCACGCACGTGCACGGCGACCACACCTTTGGCATGGAGGACTTCGCGTTCTCGCGCTTCTTCTTCACGCGCGACGGAGTGGACGCGGTTCGGGAAGGCGGCCCGCGTCCCAAGCTGGTCTGCCACAGCGCCGTGCAAGAAGAGCTCTGGGAGTCGCTCGCATCCTCGTTGCGCTACGTCCCTCCTCCGCTCGCGCCCAAGTCCGGAACGCTCGATACGTACTTCGAGACGATTGCAGCGCACGCCTCCGAGCCTCCCATCGACAACCCTTGGCACCACGCCGAGTCGTTTCGGGCGGGCCAGCTCAGCGTGCACACCACAGAGACCGAGCACGTGCCCGGAAAACCGAGCACGGCGCTGACCATCGAGGTCGGTGACGGCAAGGTCGCGTGGTGGAGTGGGGACAGCACCGTCGATGCAGCCGCGCTGGTCGCCCTCGAGCCCCGGACGACCGTCTTCTTCCACGACTGCACGTTCGTGGAATATCCCGGTCAGGTTCACGGATCGTTCGCCGCGCTGGAGAAGCTTCCGCTCTCGGTGCGAAAGAAGATCGTTCTCATGCACCACGAGGACGACCTTGCGGACCATCGCGACCGCGCCGATGCCCTCGGGTTTCGGGTCGCGCTGCCCGGTCAGACCTACGATCTGCAGACCGGGCAGTGCCTGGCGACACTCGCCGACTAGGCAGCAGGAGGGGCCTTTCGAAAAGGCCCCTCCCTCTGCGGCCGGTGAAGCCGGCCTCCGCTCCACCCCAAACGGGCGCCCTCGGGGCTCGTGCTCGCTCCGCTCGCCGATTCGAGGCTAGGAAGTGCGCTCTGGGACAAGGCCCCGGATGCGGTCGAAGAGCATCGGGAAGTTGCAGGGCTTGTGCCGTGCGTCCAGCTGATTGATCAGGATGCGGTCCATCGCGGTTCGAACCGCACCGGTCGAGCCCGGAAGCACAAACACGAAGGTGCCGCTGCACAGACCCGCGGTGACCCGGCTCTGGATCGTCGAGGTCCCGATCTCCTCATAGCTGAGCATCCGGAACAACTCGCCGAACCCTGGGATGGGCTTGGTGATCAGCGGTTCCAGTGCATCGGGGGTGATGTCTCGGTCGGTCAGCCCGGTGCCACCGGTGGTGATCAACACGTCGACATCAGCATCGTCGATCGCCTTCTGCATGGAGGCGCGGACCCGGTGGAGGTCGTCGGGCACGATCTCCTTCCACGCGATGGGGTGACCAGCGGCTTCCAGACGCTCGACGGCCAGTCGTCCGGAGGTGTCGGTCTCTTCCGTACGCGTGTCCGAGATGGTGAGGATGGCGGTGCGCACCGGAACGAAGGTGTCGGAGACCATTGCGGGCGGACGATAGCAGTCGCGACATGACTGTCAGGGTCGTGCCCCAGATCGTGCCGTGGATGTCGCGTTTGGGCGCGCTTGGCCCCGTGAGGGCCCCGAATTACGATCTGGCATCCCTCATGCTTACAGTGGGGCAGTCGGCGGACTCCGGGGGGTGGGCGAGTGCCTGGGGAGAACGTGCGACGGCTTGCTTGGGGCCTTTGGGGCCAAAACTTGGAGAACCGATGAAACGACTCTTTGCTGGATCGCTGATGACTGTCCTTACGGGTGCCGTGATGGTGGCTGCCCCTCAACCCGCCGAGGCGTGCGGTGGATTCTTCTGTGATGGAGGCCCGCAGCCCATGCCGGTCGACCAGACGGGCGAGGACATCCTGTTCGTCATGGATCGCGAGGAGATCGAGGTTCACATCCGCGTCGAGTACGAGGGCGAGGCAGAGAACTTTGCCTGGCTCATCCCATCCTCCTCGGTGCCCACCGACTTCAACGTCGGTTCGCAGGCGCTGATCGACGCCGTCAAGGCCGCCAGCGTTCCGACCTACGGGATCACCAATACAGCCGACGACTGCAGCCTCGACGACGCCGAGGGGTTCGGAAGTGACTCCGGCGACGGTGCGAGCGACTCCGCAGGCGGCACCGGCGACCCCACCGGCCCAGGTGGTGGAGGTCCGGTTGTGCTCGCCCAAGAGCAGGTTGGTGCCTACGAGATCACCGTGATCGGCGAGGCCGAAGGCGGGGACCTCACCGCCCAGCAAGTGTTCGACTGGCTCGAAGAGAACGAATACCAGCAAGACGAGTCCGCGCTCCCGATCATCGAGGAGTATCTCGCCGAGGACCACAACTTCATCGCGATCAAGCTGACCGGTGGCGCCGACGTGGACGAGCTGCATCCCATCGCGCTCAAGTTCGACCACGTCAACCCGTGCGTGCCCCTGCGGCTCACTCGCATCGCCGCGGTCGACGACATGGATGTGCGGACGTACTTCCTGTCCGACAACCGGGTCGTCCCCAGCACCTACAAGCACGTGCTGGTCAACGCGCTCAAGATCGACTGGACGGGCCAAGCATCCAACTACAAGGAAGTCATCACCAAGGCGGTCGATGCCGAAGGCGCCGATGGCCGGGCGTTCGTGACCGAGTACGCTGGACCCAGTGACGTCGTCTCGACCTCCTCGGTGTTCCAGGCGCAGTGGGACGCGGGGGCGTTCCGCGGACTGGACCCCACGCTCGCCGTTGGGACTCTGATGAGTCAGGGGCTGTTCGCGTGCGAGTACGACTTCAACCTCGATGAGGATGTCTGCTTCGGGCGCCACCCGCTCATCGAGCCGCTCGTGAATGAGTTCTTGGTCCCCGAAGGGGTCGATCCGCGCGACTTCTATCGCAACCCCGAGGAGTACGCAGACCAGATCGATCTCGAGGTGTGGGCAGAGGGGGATCTGTTCTCGCAACGTCTGTTGGAGCGCGTCATCGAGCCGGGTCAGAACGCCGTCGACTTGTTGTCGACCCACGACTACTTGACCCGCATGTACACGACCATCTCGCCGTCCGAGATGACCGCCGATCCGATGTTCCACATGAACCCGGATCTCGACGACGTCGACAACATCCGCACTGCCACGAACCGGCTGCTGTGCAACGGGGACAACCTGTGGACGCTGCCCGACGGGCGCGAAGTGTACGTCCCGGCCGGCGAGTCCTGGCCCAACATCGGCGGCGACGACTTCTGGGAAGAAGAGGTCGACGAGATGCCTGCCGCCGGCGCGCCGATGATGCTGGTGAACAACACCGAGGAGATCGAGGTCGCCCTTCGCCGCTACAACACGGACGTCGGCTACAACGGTGTCCCGCCTGAGCAAGGCGGAGACCTCGACGACTCGCCTCAGCCCGGTGTGGATGGGGACGGGTGCGGGTGCACCACGTCCTCGCCCGCGGGCGCGGTCTGGTCGATGGCCTTCCTGTTCGGCATCGCGGCCCTTCGCCGCCGCCGCAGCGCCTAGCCCAAGACTCGGCAGCGAAAAGCCCTCTGGTGGTCTCACCGGAGGGCTTTTTCGTGGGCGGTCCCCTTACGAAGACGGGGGCAGGGCTCGCTGCGCGGCGTCGTCGGCTTCCATCAGCGCGTGGGAAGCGAGCGCTTGGGCGCGGCCGGCCGCACCACGGAGCTTGGTGAAGTTCCGCAGGACCAGGACGGCACCCAGCGCGCCAAGCCCCAGCCCGCCGAACACCAACGTGGTGCTGAACAGCATGCCGAGCGCGAGCATGGTGAGGCTGATCCCCGCGACTCCGGTGGCCGCCAAACTCTGCACGCCTTTGCCAGCAGACGTATCGATATCGACCCGGACGAGCGCACCACCGGCTCCGTCCGGGGTGCTCCGAATCTTGTAGGTCAGTCCGGCGTCGTCATCGACGATGTCTGCGGAGCCGTCGCCCTGGCCGTGTCCGCCGCGTCCTGTCTGTCGCTCGATGGAGGTGCGGACCGAAGCGAGCGCCTCTGGTGGTGGCGCTGCGATCCTCGATTCGACGTGGGCGGTGGATGTGCCGCGGGTCAGCGCACCGACGGCACTCCCCGCGTCTTGCGTTGCCGGAAGGTCTCCCGCGCGCTCGGCCAGCGCGATCCGCAGCTCCTGCGGAGAGATCCCAGCCTCGGCTGCAGCATCGCGCAGCTCGTCGTCGGTGAGATTCGCCATCGCTGCGGAGCTTACCCCAGTGTGGCGGGGTCTCAGACCGTACCGGGACCGCCGACTCTGTTCCGGCCATTGCGCTTGGCCTGGTACAGGTTCCGATCCGACTCTTCGATCAGCTGAAGCCCGGTCTTGTGTCGCGCGCCGTCGAAGGTCGCGACGCCCAGGGACATGGTCACCGGGATCTCTTTGCCGCCGTAAACAAAGCGGGTGGCCTCGATGAGTGCCCGCAGTCGGTCGGCGAGGACCATCGCCTCGGTGGAGTCGCAGTCCCGCATGATGATGCCGAACTCCTCTCCGCCCACTCGGCAGAATGCGTCCTCAGCCCGAAGCGAGCCCATCACCGCCGCGGCCAAGCGCTGCAGGACGTGGTCTCCCGCGGGGTGGCCGTGGGTGTCGTTGATCATCTTGAAGTGATCGACATCCATGCTCACCAACGAGAGGTCGAGCTTGTGACGCTCGGCGTGCAGGAAGTCCTTCTCCATCTGCTCGGTGAAGAAGCGCTTGTTGTACGCCTGGGTCAGCGGGTCCCGGGTCGCGCTCTCGTAGAGCTGTTGCTGGAACTGCTCCTCCAACGAGTCCTGGTAGGAGAACTTGAGGATCGTGACGGAGCCGACCTGAATCCGGTCCCCGTCGCTGAGCTCCATCTGGTTGACCCGGGTTCCGTTGACGTAGGTCCCGTTGGTGCTGCCCCGGTCATCGAGCATGACCGTGCCGTCGTCTCGCCGATGCATGCTGGCGTGGATCCGGGAGACGCCCTCGTCCTCGAGCCGCACGTCGGCCTCTAGCGAGCGGCCGAGGTCGACCTGACCCACAGGCACCTTGAACATCTTGCCCACGGACCGACCCGACAAGACGATCAGGTACGCATTGACTTCGGCAGACGCCCAGCCCTCAATCGGTTGCCGGCGTCGGATGACGGTCTGTTCCTCGTTCACCCTGTACGGCCATCGTAGAACAGACTCAGCCGGCCGACCAGTGGCCGGCCGGGAAACTCCGCGGTCGTTCCTGTCCCACGATGGAGACGGAGGTCCGTGGTAGCCTGCGAGCGGTGAGCGCCGGGGCTCTGGAGCAGCGTTTGCGCGAATTCGCGGCTCGCGGGGTCGTGATTGTCGATCCCCGCCAAACCTTCATCGGGGCCGATGTGATCCCCGACCGGGTGCGACCGGGTGCGACACTGCATCCAGGGACCCGCCTGCACGGAGCCCGAACGTTCCTGGCGGAGGGTGCCGAGGTTGGCACCGAGGGACCCGCGACTCTCCGGGATGCGGTGTTCGGGGCTGGGGCGACGGTGGCCTCTGGGTATGTGGAAGGGGCGGTGTTGTTTGCCAACGCCAGCTTGGGGGCGGCGGCGCATGTTCGTCCAGGTACGATCCTGGAGGAGGAGGCCTCGACCGCCCATTGTGTCGGCCTCAAGCACACCATCTTGCTCAGCTTCGTCACGCTGGGCTCGCTGATCAACTTCTGCGACTGCTTGATGGCCGGGGGCACGTCCCGCAAGGACCACTCCGAAGTCGGCAGCGGCTTCATCCACTTCAACTTCACGCCGTGGGGTGCACGGGGTGACAAGGCGACCCCTTCGCTCATCGGTGACGTCCCGCGCGGCGTTTTTTTGCGGGAGTCGAAGATCTTTCTCGGTGGATCGGCAGGCCTGGTGGGG
>CAJXVA010000120.1 GCA_913061055.1 uncultured Pseudomonadota bacterium | reverse complement strand
AGAGACAGCTGCGATTGCTGGCCGTGCTCGCTCCCGACGTTCCGCCGCCCCGGGTCGGTCACCACTCCCCCGCATGCCCGGTCTGCCGCAAGGGCATGCGCCGGGTCGTCGCCAAGGAAATCGAAGTCGAGACCTGCAAGGTGCACGGCGTGTGGTTCGATGCGGGGGACCTTCGGCAGCTCGTGCAGGCGGTCGCCGAGGCGCTTGGAAAACCAGTACCCACGATCGTCGAGGCCCCGGGCGCAAAACCGAGCCCACCCCAGGCGACCGGGCCCGAACTCAACAACTCGGCCCCCTCTGGACGCCCACGAGCCGAGCCCTCTGACCTCGAGGTCGCCGCGGACTTCACCGCCGCTGCGTTCGACGCCGTGTACAGCCCGGTCGAGGCCGTCGCCGACGTGGTGCTTTTCCCGTTTCGCGTGGTTGGCCTGCTCAGCGAACTGGTGGGCTAGCCAGTTCAGCCCGCCTGACGGATTCGTTGGAATTCTCTACGGCACATGTCGGGACCAAGGCTGCGAGTTCGTCTCCCCATCGATGAACCGAGAGAGCGGCGTCGAAGCCAGAAAGATCAAACACAGACCGGCGGGTCGGCACGGGCCGATCGAGTCCATATTTCCGGGGATTTGGTTTGTGCGCGGCAGCGTGAAGCTGCCGATGTTGATGCCGATGAAGATGGCGCGGGCAATGACCATCGTCCGCGACGCCGCGGGGACACTGACGCTGTTCAACTCGATGCGGTTGTCCGAGGCCGGGCTCGCCGAGCTCGAGACCCTGGGAACCGTCAAGAACGTGGTGCGGATCGCCGGGTTTCACGGCCGAGACGACAGCTTCTACCGGGAGCGCTACGGCGCCACGGTCTATGCCATCGAAGGACAGCGCTACGTCCGTTCGATGTCCGTGGACCAGCCGCCCAGCAAGGACTACATGAGCGCCGACGTCTATCTGACCGAGGACACCGCGCTTCCCGTATGCAACGCCCAGCTGAAGGTGTTTTCGACGTCAACTCCACCCGAGGCGCTGGTGCTCCTCGACCGCGATGGGGGCATCTTGATCGCCGGGGACTCCTTGCAGCACACCCCGAAACCAGACCAGTACTTCAACCTCCCGGCGCGCGTCATGATGAAAAAGTTCGGGTTCTTCGAACCGTACGCTGTCGGGGCGGGCTGGTTGCAGTTTGCCGCGCCGGCCCGCAGCGACGTCCGCTCGGTGCTCGAACTCGACTTCGAGCATGTGTTACCGGGCCACGGAACCCCGGTCATCGGCCATGCCAAGGAAAAGTATCGCCCGACACTCGAGGGCGAGCTGAAAGGGTGCCACGACCAGTGATGCGTTCACCGGACCCCACGCCCACGTGACCCGGTGGGCCGAGCAGATTTCCGCGCGGCCCGCGGTGCAACGGGCCATGGCGTGGTTCGTTTCGGCGTTGATTCCTGGACTTCGGTGGTCACACTTCCCAGCTCGCGCATCCACCCAAGTGATGGCTGCTCGATCTCGTGAACCGTACGTGGACTTCCACCCCGGGCCCGGGGACGCGACCGCGCACTTTGCTGAAGAGGCCATGCGTCGAGCGGCCGGCTCACCCCACGTCGCGGACGGGGACTGCGTCACGACAACCGTCAGCAGCATCGAGTCGCCCAGCGTCCAGATCGCGTGGCGCCTGCGGATGGCGGAGATCGGCATCAACCTGCCACTGGAACCATTCTTCGAGGGCGTGCAGACACCCGACCCGCGCGTGCCGAAGACTCAGGTCGATTTCGCGCTGTGGTCCTATGAGGGCACTCGAGCCAGCCCGACGCTGGGACCCGCCGACGACCGGATCGTTCGCGCGATCGCATCCATCGCTGCGACCCGCTACCACCTCCCGATGTGGGCCGAGGCCGCCGGCTCGGTGGCGCGACACTTCGGTCAGGGATGGACCCAGCAAGTCCTGGCCGCGATGCTCAACCCGCCTCGCGCTCCGGACCACATTCATCCGCTGGACTGGGTACCTCGCATGCAACAGGCCGGCGCGCTCGTCCTCGCCTGGCTCGATGAGGGATACGCGACGCTGCGCACCATCGCGTTGGGCCCGGTGGACTGGGTCGTCGACGCTGCCATCGTGGCGATGGGCGAGATGGCTCTGCGGAGCCCTGCGATGCGTGGTGAGATCGAATCACTCTTCTCCTACCTCCGCGGGCAGGTGGCGCAGGAGGGCTTCACCTGTTTCGCCTACCCCTTGGCGTGTACCTGGATTCGACTCGTCCCCGCCGAGGACCCGAGACGGGGCGAGCTCCAGCATTGGCGGCAGCAGATCGTCAGCGGAGAAGTCGGAGGGACGACCAGCAGCGGAGTGATCGGACTGATCGATGGCATCAACATGGAGGACTACGCCGAGTTCTCCGTGCGACAGGAGCTTCTGCAAGCGGAACAACCCGCCTCGGGGCTCGGTGCACTCGCCCTGGGTGCCCTCAGCGGCAAGGCGACCACCGGCTTGGCTGCACTCGCCGATGAGTATGGCCTGCCCCTCCTCAGCCCCACGCACACCTACAGTCGCGCCTGGGCGGAAGCGATCAACGAAGACCCTCGCCTACAGCTCGCCTTCGAACAGACCAAGTCTCGGTTCAAGCTCTCGCTGCAAGGCATCGACCCCGACAGCGAGGAGGCCCGCTTCAGCCACAACATCATGGCCGGCAAGCCTCTCGACCAAGACCAGGAGATCAAGAAGGCCCAAAGCGCTGCTCAGCAGCTTGCCTCGGGCGGAGGTGGCGACCCCGACCCCGTGGTGTTCCCTGGGCAACCACTCGCCAAGCTCTCGGACTACGTCGGCATGATGAAGAAGATGCAGACCGGAGACATGAACGGTGCGCTCGCAGCGTATGGGCTCAACATGACGACCTACGGCCAAGTCGCGCAGGCGTGGGGCACCAAGCTGGGGACGGACCCCACGCTCAACGCCAAGATGGCCGCGATGATGGCCTGACCCTCAGTCGAGGGCCGCAGCAGCTTCGGCGATCTCGGCGGGCGAGCGCGCTACATTCCATACCCGAACCCCGCCGAGCAATCCGTCCATGGGCTCGGTGAACCCCGGGCTGGTGTCGGCCAGGCTCATCGGGAACATGTTCCCCGAGGGCAGAGAGCCGTTGCTGGGGCCGCTGTCCGTCATCGCTCCATCGACCCACATGCTGAGGTTGTCCCCGTCGTGCACGCATGCGACGTGAAGCCACTCGGATGTCGCCACCGGAAAGAACAGATTGACCCCGGATCCGGCGCAACGCAGCCCCTGCTCCGAGTACAGCATGAGCGAGTACTGCCCATCGTTGTCGAGGATACCGACGCGGCCCATCTCCGGAAGCGAATCGAAGCGGACCCAAGCCTCGAAGGTGAGCGTCCCGACGATGTCCAGCGTCGCCGAGTCGGGCACGGATACTTCCGCCATGGCGGAGCCACGAGCCGCAACGCCGAACGGACCCGCTTCGAGCGTCAGCCCCGTGGTTGCGCCATCGTTGCCATGCATGGAGCCGTCGGAGAGCGTCCCCGAATCGGCATTCTCGAAGTCGTAGCAGGCGCGCAACTCTGCGAGCGTGTCATCGCAGAGCTCGAACCCCGGGTCACCCGTCGACGAAGACTCCCCCGTGTCCCCTTCGGTGGTGGCAGTGGTCTCCCCCTGCGAGGTGGTGCCCGAGTCGTCCGTCGTTGAACCGTCCGTCGTTGAACCGTCCGTCGGGTCCGTCGGGTCCGTCGGGTCCGTCGGGTCCGTTGGGTCCGTTGGGTCCGTTGGGTCCGTCGTTCCGCCCGTGGACCCGGTCGCGCCCGAGGTCTCGGTATCGCCGAGCGTCATCGCCGAGGCCGGAGTCCCATTGCCAATCTCAAACGAACAACCCAACCCAACGAAGAAGGGGAGCACCACACTCAACCGCATCACCCCACGATTGTCCCCCGCGCGACTCCGTCGCACAACACTGCGAGGGTCACGCGCCTCAACGACAACGAGTCCAAAAGGGGCAGTTCGAAAACTCGCGCTGCGGCCGGTAAAGCCGACCTTCGCTCCACCCCAACCGGTCGCCCGATCGAACTCGTGCTCGCTTCCCTCGCCACACTAGCCGGACAAACCCAACCACGACCCAAGAGGCTTCGGAGCCGGATTCGGTTTTTGCGCGCGTGGAGGTTCTCCCACCGCGGCCTCCGCGAGTTGCCACAGCGTCTGCAGACCGCCGTAGATCGAGGAGGTGAGCGGAACCCGCTCCTCCAGGTCGGGCACACCCGGGAATGTGTTCGCCATCTGACGGTGGAGCGAAACGAGGCCGTCGAAGGCCGTGTCAAGCCGCACTACGGGCTCATCTCGTAGCCACGCTTCGCTGACGGTCCGGCTTGCCTGCATCGAAGCGGGCTCTCCCACGGCGAGGTCCAGGATGGCCAGCCCCAGCGGCGGAGCTTTGGGCGCTCCCTGGCGCCAGAGCTCGAACTTCTGAATCCGAACCTCCGACTCACTCTCGAACGTCATGCCCCAAGAGGACACATCTTGCATCGGCGACAGGAGCGCCATGGAAAGGCTCTCCTGCCCTGGGAGACGGAGGGAGACGTTCTTCCAGCGGTTGTCGACGAACGTGACCGACCGCGACCACTGCGAAGCCCCGGACGCGCTGAAGAATTCGAATCGCACGGTGACCGGGTGGGATGGCGAAGCATCTCGCGCACTCAAACGCACCTTGGCCTTGGTCGCGCGGCCAAACGTCCCGGGCAACGCACCGGTGCGAGCTCGGACCCGGCTCCCAGCTTCTGCCTGGAACGACACGCCGCGGCGGCTCTTGGTCACGAATCTGCCGACATCGACGCCGGCGGACGCACGCCAGTTCTTCCCCCGCTCCCCGATCTCGAGCGCAGACTCCGTAAAGAGGAGTGTCCGCTGCGAGATGGCCTCAGAAGCTGCGTTGGAAGCAACTTCTCGAGACGATGACGCGAGCGACTCGGCCGCGTTGCACCCCGCAAGATGGACGAGTGCACCCGCGAACAGAGCCGCCCCAAAACCTGGGAACCAGCTCGATCGCATACCGATGAATTAACTGTGATGCACCTGTCATGGTTTCGCCATGGGGTGGGAACGAAACAGGCCGTTCGACGCGACGAAACTTTCGTCGGCGCGCGGTCATGCACCCGAGGCGACTGCGGCCTGACATTCATGCCCTGCGATCGAAGGTCGAGATCCATCGTTCTCGATCCAGTCACGACAACCATGTCGTGGTCTTCGAGTTCGGCCCCTGACGGCAAACACAACGGATACAGAAGCTGGATCACGTAACGCGGTCGGGCCCAGGCACGTTGCGCAGATACCACCATGGCCCACAACCGAACTGGCGGAACTCTCCGGCCGACACCACGTGGAACGGTACAGGGACACGATGTGGGCCGAACCAAACGATGACGTGATCCCGCATCTGGACTGTCCGCTGTGCCACAACTCGGATCGGCGCTTCATCGTCGGTACGTGGGAAGATCCAATCGGCGTCGCGCGTTGCACTGCATGCGGGCTCGTCCACACGACGGGGCGTCATGCCACACAACCGGTCACCTCTACGCTCTCCCGGGGTGGCGCGGTGCGGCGGCAACATCGCCAAGCCTTCGATCTCTACGATCGGCTGCTTCACGGCCGTCTGCGTACCCCGATGCAGGGTGCTGCGGCGCTCGATATCGGGTGCAGCGGCGGCGCGTGGCTCGACCAGCTACATCTGTGGGGTTATCAAACCGAAGGAACAGACGTTGACCCAAGCCTGGCAGCGGCAACCCATCGCGTCCACGAAACGGACGCCGACGGGGCCGCAGACCTGGGCCGGCGCTATGAGGTCGTCTCGCTCATCGACCAACTCGACCTCGTCGAGCGACCCGCGGCCGCCCTACACTTCGCCGCTCGCCACCTCGCGCCCGGCGGCGTGGTGATCATCGAGGTGCCGAACTGGAATTATTGGCGCGCCCGTTCCGTCCTCCCCGACGGCATCGAGTTGGGGCGGAAAGTCGCCTTCTACGACCGAGATTCTTTGCGAGATGCCGTCGTTGCGGTCGGGCTCGACCCACTCGCGATCTGGAGCGCACCGAGCGTCCTCGACCGTGCGATCGCCACGACCCGAGCGCAGCAAGCTCGCCAGGGGGCCCCGAACTTCCTACGGCGCACGCTTTCGCTCGCCGAGCGGGCCTTGTCCCACGCCAGCGATGCATCTGATCGCGGGGCAAAACTCGTCATGATCGCTCACCGAGTGATGGATGAGGCGCACTGAGGGACACGTTCAGTCGTCGTCGGAGACGTAGCTGGAGCTGGAGTCGTCGCTGCCGTCGTCGTAGACGCCGCAATCCTTGAAGACCAGATCCCCCGCGAGCTGTCGACCCTCACCATCATCACATTCGAGGATGAGGTTGCCCTTCATCGTGCCCGACCCGTTGACCGCGCGACGCTCGAGCCGCCCCTCAAACACCTCGCACGCTTGGAGCTCAACCTCGAACGCGACACGACCGGGGGAGTAGACGATTGCGTGGGGGACGTCGTCGCGCTTGAAGATGTCGACGACCCGGCCCTTGTCGTCGCGAAACTGCACGCCCCAGTAGCCGTGCTCGCCCCCGTCGAAACACTCCTCAGGTTCGAAGTTGAACGCTTCGCCCGATGCGTTTCGCACTTCGAGAGCTCCGCTGACAGGTTCACTACACGCGCTGCAAAGCAGCAACGCCATCCACCATCGATTGGGCCGCATGCATCCAGGGTAGGAGCCGGTGCTCGGAGCCGGTAGAGGGGTTCGCCCCTATCGGACTCGGGCAAGCACGAGTGCTGTGACGGGCAGCACGAAGTTCAGTCGCATCCCCACGGAGTGGTCTGCACCGCCGGGAGATGACGCCCCGAGAACTGGTACGTCTCCGTGATGCTGTGCTGCTGACCACTCTCGGTCTGAAACTCGTACTGCGTTGTCAGTGTCTGTGTCGCTTCGTCGTAGCTCGCCGTGGGGTCGAGCAACGTCAACATGTGAGGCTCTCCAGGCACGAGTTCGAACAGCAGCGTGTCGGGGTCGAGGGCGCGTGGAAAGACGCCGAGCTGCGGACCCGATTCGTTCCACGTCCCAGACTCCGAGTAGACGGCCGCGCCGGCGGTGTCATAGACGAGCGAGAGGTTGTACGGGCCCGCCCCACCGAGCCGGAGTTCCTGCTCACCGAACGAATCGTAGTCGACGATAACGATCGCGCCCACATCCTGCACGTCGACGGTTCCGTCGGGAACCAGCACCTCGGCCTCGTCCGTGTAGACCACCGCGCCGCAGTGGAAGAGCGACACGCTGGCGACGACGGGGTGGCCTTCGACGTCGCGATCGTAGGGCGGGTTGATGCTCGCTTCCACCGTCACCTCGAACACGGGCGGGCCATCACTCGGCGCGCCCTCGAGGGGCTCGAGCTCGGCTTCACCGTCGTTTCCGACGACCTCCTCCGGATCAGCAACACAAGCGCACACACCACAGAGTCCGGCGACAAGCACACAATGAAGAAACGCGTAGTCCATGTCGATGCAGTCTCCAGAAGGTTCGCGATTCATGACGACGACGCGAAGTTTTTTGCTCAGCCGCCTGAGTAGGGGTCGTGGGAGAACGGATCGTCGCACGGCATCGGTCCCACCCCACACGTCATACACACGCCGCCTTCTGAGACCTGCTGGCCTTCGATCTCCCACTCCTGCGTGATGTCGTAGAAGGCCGCGCTCCAGTTGCCGTCTCCTTCCGGGACGAGCCGGAGTTCTTCACTCATCGAGCCAAGACCCGCGCCTTCGGGCCCGATGTACGACCAAGAGAAGCACTCGCTGGGGCACGCGCCCTCGCGCCAGTTCATCGGCGTTCCGGGCCCGGCCCGCAGAACGATTTCGCCCGCTTCGACGGACCACAACCCAGAGGTTCCGCCCTCGAAGTCGCACCCAATGGAGAGGGTTCGAAAGGTCCCATCTTCGCGGAGCTCCAGGTTGGTGTTGTCGTTGACGTCGACCACGTTGTAGATGCCCGCGAACTCGGTGTTCTGGGTATCCCCCTGCGAGTCGGCATTTTCGACGACCTCCTGCGGGTCGGCGACGCATGCAACGAGCGGCAGCAACAAAGGTAGAAGACGTCGGCAGTCCATACTGGTTCAGTCTCCGCCCGGCCGAGGTTTCATGACGCCGTCATCGCCTTTTTTGCAGCGGCGCTCCGCCCAACGCTTGGCATCGACGCCGGGAAGGTGGGTGCGGACCAGGGCAACCGCCGCGTCGAGTTCGTCGGCGGCACAGTGGACGCGCACGGCCACGCGCAACGCATCTTGGGCGAGAGGGCCGTTCGGCCAGGTGTCGAGGTGCTTGGTCGCGGCCACGAGCGCTGGCTTCGGCTCGCCCCGGCGAAGATGAGCCTCGGCGAGGCCAAGCAGCTCAACTTGGGCAGGCAAGTCATCCCCAGGCTCGGCGGTCTGGACCCGCTTTGGAGCCTGCCTCGGCAGCGGCTCGCTGGGAGCCGGCGGCACGCCCTGCTCCACCAACTCCGTCGGCTTGGGCGACGCGGACGAACGTGCAGGCGCAGAGGAATCGGGGCGAGCGAGCGCAGCGGTTGCAGGCGCGACGGCGGGACTCGAGGAGACCGCAGGCGCGAGGTCGGAACCGGTGAGAACCACGGCCGACGAGATCCCCACGCCGCCAATGACGAGCGCGGCCACGAGCATCGGCTTGGCAAGCAGTGTCGTGGTGGCTCCCGCGGACAACAGCTTCGGGGCCAGGAGCATCCAACCGCGCATGGCCGCCCTCGAGTCGCCCGCGTGCGAGCGCCGGTGGATCGCGGCCGCCTGCTCGGGCTGCACATGGATTCCGCCCGGCTCCAACGACGCGCACATCGAGGCGAACGACGAGCGGGCGACCCGAAGCCGCGAGTAGAGCGTCGCCTGATTGACCCCGGTCGCATCCGCAGCCTCGCGAGCGCTCAGACCCTCCAGCTCGCACAGCACGAACGCCTCGCGCTTGGGGGGATCGAGCGCGTCGACGAACGCATCGAGGACCGCCTTCGCCTCGCGGGTGCGCACCCACTCGTCGAGCGAGACCACCTCGGGCCGGAGTGTGGCCAGAGCATCGACACGCCGATCGTGTCGCTCCCGGGTCCGTCGGTGTCGCCACGCGATGCGCCTGGAGATTCCGGCCAGCCACGCTCGCATCGACGCCTGATCTTCGACGGTGTGCATCCGGCGATAGGCGGTGAGGAACACATCCTGCCGCGCATCATCCAGGCTGGCCGACGCGATGCCCCACCGCCCCAGACAGCGGCCCACGAATGCGTAGTACTCCAGATACAGCGCCTCGAACTGCCCGCGCTCGGGCTCCGGGAGGACCCGGGATGTGGCGTGACGAACCATGCCTCCCGGGTAGTCTCCACCATCGGCGGGATTCATGAACCCCAGCGAAATTCGACGAATCCCAGCGCCTGGGCCGCAACTGGGGCCGGGGTATAGAGGAGATCGGGTCGGTCCTCGCCGCTGAAGCTCGGGCGCCAAACGGCCACAGAAGCATCGATAGATGCCCCCAAGCCCACGTTCGGATGCGGCAACCACACCAAGCTGGGTGCGACTGCGGCCCCCACCCACCAACTGCCGACCGTCCGATTGCGAGCCCCGCCGAAGCCCTCGGCACGAATGAGCCCGGCCGAGGCGCCCCCGCACAGAGGGAACTCGAGCTGCCCGAGGCTCGGGACGTAGCAGCCCCGAACTGTGCCGGACCACATCGTGAAGTCTGCACCCACGCCTGGTTCCGACGGAAACGTTTGCTGGGTGCGGAACGTTCGGTCCGCGCCGACTTCGGCCCGCCAGCGCGGACCCAACACGCCGACCCGAAGTCCCGCGCTTCCCGAAACACCAGGCAGTACCCCAACCCCGCCGCCGCCATGCAGGCGGACGACTCCGCCGAGCGGATCGCGGTCGCGCGACTCGGAGGGGGAGTCGTCGTCCGCGATCCGTGGCTGTGGTTCCGGCTCGGGTTTCGGTTCTGGCTCGGGCTCGGGCTCCAGCTCCGCCTCCGCCTCCGAACTCGACGGCGGCGCCTCGGGGACCGCAGAAGCGTCCGCAGTCTTCACGAGCTCGACCGTTCGAAGGGTATCGACCGGAACCTCCGGCTCGATCGCGATGCCGACCACCACGGCCGTCGCTTCGACGAGCACCTCACAGTCCGAGGACTCGAGCTCGCGGTGCACCGTTTCGCTGGCCACCTCGACATCCAGCGAGAGTCCGTACCCGCCGTCGGCATTCGAAACCAACGCGATCACCACCGAGGCACGCACCGGCCCCTCTCGGTTCTCGAGCCGGCCGGCGATGCGGGCCTCGACCGCGGGCGCGTCGGGGCAACCAGGGGCGCCGGTCCACTGCACCTGCACGCCGTCCGGCAGGGCAGGTTCGGCACCCACCGCAGTCAGCACCGACGCGAGGACGACCAGCGCGCTCACATCACTGGTCGTTTCCGGAGCGGACTCGGGACACCCATGCGGTGGCGTCGACGCAAGTGTCGGTGCCGCGGTGGCGCTCGTAGGCGCCGAGGCAGCGCCGAGCATCTCGCTCCGAGTGCACGTCCGGATCGTGCTGACAGTCGTTGAGGCGGTCGGCCTTCTCCGACTCCCAATCCGCGACGGTGGGCTTTCCAAACACCGTGCCTGGCTTCGCTCGGGCGCAGCCGACAAGGCACAGCAGGGAGATCATGGCGGCGAACCGTTGCATGGCAGGTGCTGATCCTACCGACTTCTGGCGGACCGCCAAGATTCACCGTTCACGCGCCGTTTGCGCTCAGCCAGCGGGCAGGCTGTTGATCCACGCCTCGACCGCCGCGACCCCATCGTCGTCCACATCTTCGGTCGCCAACGGGGGCATCTGCGCAGCGCCCATCCCATCACCGTCCCGCTGGCCCATCCTCCACGGCACCGCGCTGTCGGCCACGCTGCCGCCGAGGATTCGGTAGTCCGGGATCCCGACCACCGGCGACATGCCGATCTCGACGCCCACGGTGTCGATGTACGTCGGGGTCTCGGTGACCGCATCGTGCCCAACCGTCACGAACAACCGCATCCCGCCCGAGGGGGTGTCACCACCGTGGCAGTGCCCGCAGTTCGCGTGCATCACTCCCAGCGCGGCCTCGGCCGTCGCGTCGCCAGGGATCACCGCAGCTGCAACGGGAACCGCAGCCGAGAGCAAGCCGTCGTCGGAGAGCGAAGCCAACGTCACGTCCGTGTCCTCATGGTTCAGCTGCAACGCGCTGAATCCCAGCACAGCATCGTGCGTGGCTCCACCGCCTCCCATACCGTCCTCGCCACCGTTGTGGCACTCGGCGCAGTCCGCCACCGCCGGGATGTCGTGGTCCGTGCCCAGCACGTTCTCCGAGCCGTTGACGACGGCCTCCACCGCATCACCGGCCTCGTTCCACTCGAACGTCTCAAACACCCAGGCGTCTGGGCCCACGTCGTCCGACACCTTCTCGATGCGCCGGGTCTCCACCCGAAGCCCACCCGTCGTCTCGAAGTGTTTCCACAACACCGTGCCCACGGGAAACGACCAGTAGTCCGCATCCGAGCTGTCGATGGCATCGGGAAGGGACACGTAGCGGAACTTCACCAGGCCGTCGCTCCACAGCTTGTACTGCGGCTCGTACGCGTCGATGCCGTCGGCCAGCGTCGTGCAGTCGTCGTTCGCGTACAGGCCCAGCTCGGGCGCACAGGCCTCCACCTCGTCGCCGGTCGACGAAGACGAATCCCCGCCCTCGCTGCTCTCGGCACCGCCCGTGCTCGACTCGACGCCGGTCGTGTCCTGCGAGGTCGACCCCTGCCCCGTCGTGCTCGTTGTAGTCGTGACTGTGGTCGAATCGTCCGTCGTGGGCGTGGACGTCATCCCCGTGGACCCCGCTCCAGTGGAATCGGCCGCATCGGACCCGCCATCATCGCCACACGCGGGCACAGAGAGCATGCCCAGGACGGGCAGCAGGAGACGGTAAGGAAGTCGTTGGGGTTGCAAGGTGTCGTGCCGCATCGCGGGGAGGGCGCTTGCAAACGCCGGTCCACCAACAAGCTCTCAACATCCCGTTTGCGGCCCATTTTGCCGACCCGCGGAACCTGCAGATCGGCCTGCCAAGCTCGCAGAAACGGCCGCGCCAGATGCGATGCAATTTTCCCCTCGATGAAAGGTTGACACCCCGCGTCGACCCGGCTACAAACCGCATCCCCGAGAGGGGAACGACTGCTACCTGGGATGGTGGTTAAGTTGGTTATAACGCCGGCCTGTCACGCCGGAGGTCGCGGGTTCGAGCCCCGTCCGTCCCGCACTCGAGAGACGCTCAAGTCTCCACCCGAACCGCCCGCTTCTCTGGGCTCCCCGCTCCAAGCGGGGCCCAGAGAGGCCGGGAGGCTCGACTACGTCTGTTCTCGAAACTCGGAGCTCCGCGGCCATCTTGGCCGGAGTGTCCTGAGAACCGGACACATGACGGCGACAACCTGCACGTTCGCGATCATCGCCCTGGACAAGGCGTCAGTGCCGATCCAAATCTAGATCTCGACCGCGGGGAGACATCCCGCAAGCAAGCAAATCTGGGCGCCAGCGCAACGCTGGCAGAAGGCGCAAGCGCGCTGGAGGCAGGCCAGATGACGCTTGACCTCAAATCCCCGCAGTTCGCCGCGGTCGCTTCGGAGTGGCTTGCCCACATCGATGCGCGCGTCGAGGACGATGAACTCAGCCGCCACACGAGCACCGCCTACTGGCAGGTCGCTCGGTACCTGATCGAGCACTTCGACGGGGTGCAGTTGGCCGAGATCGGTCGTCGACAGGTCCAGGAGGCCATCGACAACATCCGGCGTGGGCACGGCAAGTCAAGCGCACGGTCGGCACTGAGTCGACTCAAGGCGATGTGGCAGTGGGCGGTCGACGAGGAGATGACCGACATCCCTTGCCCTGCCGTCCGCATTCGGCAGCCACGGCAGGTGGAGGTGCGGCAGCCCCTGCCCCCGGAGGCTGCCCAGCGAATGGCCGAGGTCTGCTGGGACGCACTCCTCGAGCCACACAGGCGGAAGCCGATCGCTCAGGTTCACGCGGGGTTCTTCCTGCTCATCGCTGGAACAGGGCTCCGCTCTTCAGAAGGCACGCACGCACGCTTCGACGAGTGGGACAGCGTCAACCGAACCCTTCGGATCACGAAGCACAAGTGCTCCCGGACCCGCGGGCCCAAGGTGCTGAACCTCGGCCAAGCCGCTTCCTTCGTCCTCGATCACATCATCGAGCAGGACTGGTGCGCATGGCTCCCCGAGCGCTGTGCGGGGCAGTTCTTCCCGAGCGCTCGGTCGAAGCGCGGTCACATCGAGGACCCATGGCGCGCGTGGCAAGCACTCCGCACCGCCGCGAAGCTCCCCGAGGGCACGCGGATCCACGACCTTCGCCACGGGTTTGCCGACACGGTCTACGCCCAATGTGGAGACCTGTGGGCGGTCAAGTCGGCCCTGGGACATGGATCCATCGCATCCACCGAGCGCTACACCTCGCGGACGCCCAAACAGCTGCTGGTGCCGGTACTCGACCGTGCATCTGACGCGCTGATTGGCCGACCCGCCGACGAAACGGAGGGGTCCGATGGGTGAGGTCTACATCTCCCAAGGTGGCGCGGCGTTCCGCGTCGAGCCGACGCATGTCGACGGACACCCGGTCGTATCCGTGAGGGGGCGCGAGAGCGTCGACGAGGGCGGCCACGTGGTCGAGACGCTCTGCGGCGAGCTTGACCACCCCGAGGCATTGGACATCCCTGTCCCATTGCTCAGCGACCTCGCAGTGCTCTTCGGAGGCCTCTCGCTCCCCGCTGACATCACCGAAGCCTGCGAGCGATCTGTGGAGGCCGAAGACGCCCTGCACGAGATGAGCGTGGCGTCGCTCGGTGCCATCCAGCGCGAGCTCCACCGGCACACAGACAGGTTCGTCGGTGAGGCCGGGCGACTCGAGGAGTCCTATGTCGCGGTTTGCGATGCAGTCGACGAGTTCTACCGATCGAGTTCGCCGGACATCGACTCGAACGAGGTCTCGCTGCGCAACGTGCAGTCCGAGCTTCACGCGCTGGCCCAGCGTCAGCAGAAAGAACTGCGCGTCGCGTACATCGTGGACAGCGACTGGTGGCGGGAGGTGGTTCGATGAACGCCCCGGCACGCAACACCGAGCGCTACCGCGTCTTCGCGGAAGCGATGAAGTCGGCGCCAAACGCCGAGGCGTCCCTCGCACTGGGACATGCTGCGACCTACGACCCTGACGTCTCGACCAGGGACACCGTTGAACTGTTCGGTTTGCATGAGAAGGCGTGGGGCACCAAAGCGTCCCCTGTCTCCTACTCCGCCGCGATGAAGTTCGTGGAGAGTTTCAGCGCCACCGTGATGCCGCCCGAGGGAGGTCGATGGAGAGTCGTTGTCGAGACTCCGAAGGGGCCCGCCACTGGCCGTGGGGATACAGCCCTGAAGGCCGTCGCCGACTGCATGCGCGCGCGGGTTGAGGTGCTGCTCACGAAGGTCGTGCGGCATGGGTAACGTCTTCACCAACGCCAAAGCGGTCGAGATGACCGTCGAGGAGTACAACGCGGCGCCACAGCTCCGCCGATCTGCGGCGTGGACTCGGTTCGACAAGGGGCCCGAGATCTACGAAGCGACACACGTCACCGGGACAATCCCGAGCGAGGAGACGCAGGCCCTTCGGATGGGTACGTGGATTCACTACGGCGTGCTCGAGCCGGACGTCTGGGAAGACCTCGCCCGGCCGGTGAAGCTTCCGACCAAGCGGAGCAAGTCGTGGTCTGAGCACGAGGAAGAGTGCAAGGCCGCGGGCAAGATCGCGCTCCTCCAGAGCGAGCACGATCAGGTCGCGGCCGTGACCAACGCCTTTCGGCGATGCAAGCGCGCGCAGCACTGGCTCGAAACTGCGGACGCTATCGAGAAGACCATCGTCGCTGAGGCGAACGTCGCCGGCCAAGTCATCGGCGTCAAGGCCCGACTGGACATCCGCCGGAGGGGCGCTGTCATCGACCTCAAGTCGACCGCCGAACCCACTCCAGAGTCGTTCGGGAAATCGATCACCAGCTACGGATACTGGTACCAGGCCGCCTGGTACCTCATGGCCGAGGCCGCCGCGTCCGACATGGATGTGGAGGAGCTGACCTTCGTTGCGCTCGCGGTCGAGAAGACGGAGCCGCACCGAGTCGCCATCTACGAGCTCGGTCCAGAGTGGTGGATGCCCGGGGTCGACGCCGTGCGATGGACACTCGAGCAACTCGCGCGGGAGCAGGAGGCCGGCACGTGGGTCTCAGAGTGGAACGGACGCCCGACGATGCTCGTCCCGCCACCGTGGTTCGAGAGCTTCGTCTCCGACCGAACGGGAGGTGCGTGATGTTGACCGAACGGCAAGCGGAACAGCTTCGGTCTGCGCTAGCGGAGTTTGATGCGCCGCCCGACGAACGCAGCGGGTTGACGTCTGCACACTCGAGGGCCCGAGCGGTGGCACCGCGATTCTGGCCACGCACCCGAACTCTGCTCGACCAGCACGATGAAATCGTGCGCCTCCGCGCGAAGCTGGAACGACAGCACCAAATGTGTCGAGAGGCGGCACAGCGACTCCGGTCTTTGTCCAACGCTACCAACGACGGACCAAAAACCGTGCTCGACCACGTCGCCGACGTAGAGGCCGAGGTGGACCGTTTGTGCGACCTGGCGTTGATGAACCGAACGGGAGGTGCGGGATGTTGAAGCTCATCAACCCGAGCCTCGCGGAGGCAGGGAAGATCAAGATCGGTCGACTCGGTGCCGAGCGTACATCTCGGAAGGGCAACGCCTACCGGATGCCGGAGAAGCTCGACCACTTCGTCATCACGACGACGCGGCGCGACCCCAGCGGCGATCTCGAGCAAGACGAGGGACTCATGGGAGCCCTGGCCAGCGGGTTCGCCGACGAGGATGGGAAGCTGCGACGGCTCCCCATTGTCGTGCACAGCGACGACATCGACGAGGTGTTCCCAACGACGTTGGCCCTCTACACCGGGCGGAAGCTCGCGTGTCGAGGAGACGGGGAGGAGGCGACCCGCTACCAGATCCGCAACAACAAGCGGACAGGCAAATCCAAGCAGATGGAGTGCCCCTGCGACTACTTCGGTGCTGAGTCGGACCCGAAGTGCAAGGCGCACGGAGTACTCAACTGCTCCATCTTGGCGCCGGGCCGAGGCGTCGCCGGCAGCGTCTACAAGTGGCGCACCACCAGCGAGATCAGCCTCAATCGGATGGTCGCCTCGCTGCAGCAGATCAAGGCACTCACCGGCTCGCTGACGGGCCTCCCGCTCCTGCTCTGCATCGAGCCCATCGTCGTCGACACAGGCACGGTCTACTGCTGCCACGTCGAGCTGCGAGAGTCTGTACTTGAGGCGCAGAACCGGCTGATCCGTCTCTACACCGCACGGGACCGCGTCAGCCAGATGGTTTCGCCCGTCCGGCTGTCGATTCAAGCGCCGGCGTCCGACGAGGAGTCGGACGAGGAGCAGGGTGACGTCAGCGACGAGTTCTTTCCGGACTCAAGCGACGCCATCGACGTCCCCTTCGAGGACGCAACAGACACGGGAGACGAGCGCCCAACGCCGCCCCCGCCAGAGGAACCGAAGCACAAGCGACTCCGACGCTCCAGCTTGGACGAGGAGGACTTCGATGCCTGAGACGAACCCACACAACGAGAGCGAGCGACACGTGAACAAGATCATCGGACTCAAGGTCAGCAACTTCAAGCGGCTGCGCGCAGTCGAGATTCGACCGAACGGCAAGAGCGTTGTCATCGGAGGACGCAACGCCCAAGGGAAGACTTCGGTGCTGGACGCTCTGGAGGCTGCCCTCGCCGGCGGGCGCGCTGCCCCTGTCGATCCCGTGCGTCACGGTGAAACCAAGGCGCGAATCGTCGTCGAGCTCGACGGACTCACGGTCACGCGCCGCTTCACGCCGAAGGGTTCACAGCTTGAGGTGCGCGGGTCCGAAGGGGAGAAACTCAGCTCTCCGCAGTCGGTCCTCGACCGACTCACCGGCTCGCTCACCTTCGACCCGCTTGCGTTCTCTCGGCAGCCCTCGAAGGACCAAGCCGAGACGTTGCGAGCGCTCGCAGGGCTGGACCTCACCCCGATCGACGAAGCCCTTGAGGATGCAGTCGGCAACCGGCGCGTCCAAAAACAGGCGCTAGCCCAAGCCAAGGCTTCCGCCGCAACCCACAAGCTCGAAGATGCTCCTGAGGCACCGATCGACGTTGGCAGCTTGCTGACGGTGTTCCAGGACGCGGTCAAAGTCGAGGACGACCGCCGCGAGGCGACACGACGACTCTCCGAAGATGAGGACAGGCTCAGCGACCTACGGGACGAGGCCGCCGAGTTGCAGAAGCGTATTCGTGCCCGCGAGGAGGTGCTTCGGGGGCTGCCCTCCCCGCTCGACCTCGATGCCCTCAAGGCTGAGGTCGACGCCGCGGAGGAGACCAACCGCCGAGTCCGACTCAACGATGAGGCCCGCAAGGCCAGGGAGGCCGTCTCCAAGCTCGAAGACGTCGTAGAGGCTGCGGAGGACAAGGTCGCTGAGCTTCGCAGCGAACGACAGGAGGCGATCGCTGCTGCGGAGTTCCCGGTCGAAGGCCTCGCCGTCACCGAAGACGGAGTGACCTACAACGGCGTCATCTTCGAGCAGGCCAGCATGGCGGAGAAGATTCGCGTCTCCACGGCGGTCGGCCTTGCGATGAACCCGGAGCTCCGGGTGCTCCTGGTGCGTGACGGGTCGCTGCTCGACGACGAGGCCCTGGCAGAGATTCTCACGGCCGCAGACCGAGACGGCCTCCAGCTGTGGGTCGAACGAGTCGGCAACGGTGAAGCGGTCGGGGTCGTCATCGAAGACGGGGAGGTGGCCGATGCTGTTTGAAACAGCCGACAGTTGCCTCAAGCAGCTGGAACGAGACGGGGGCGACGCACCCCCCGGGATGGTCGAGCTATCGCTCACCAGCGAACTCGACCAGATGACCGTTCTCGAGGGATTCGACGTCTTGGGGTACCGAGTCGTCGGGGACGCTCGCTGTCGAGACATCGTCGACATCCACACGGGTGAGGTGGCGGCCGACGACATTCATGTCTTCGACGCAGTGGACGCGATGAAGCTCGCGGAGTGCGAACGCGGCCGGGCTCGCTGCCTCGTGGAGGCGCTCGAAGTCATCGCCGCTGCGTACAACAATAGAGGCCTCGCCCGGCAAGCGCTCGACCAGTACGAGGCGGAGGTGGGAAGTGCCTAAACAGCTGTTCGCTTGCGGCGGGCGTATCAATGGCCGCACATTCATTGTCTCAGGGGGCGTGGAGCCCTCGGGCGCCGAGGTGGCGACTCAGCCCACGCTGGTGGAAGGCCAGCCTTACGCTCCCGTAGCTCAGTTGGTTAGAGCGGGGCACCGGACGCGGTGCCTAGTGGTCGCTGGTTCAAGTCCAGCCGGGGGCGTTCGTCGCGTGCGGGGCATGGTGCCTGGGGAGACCCCAGGACAGGGGTTCTCGTTGGTCCCGTCAGAAACACCCTGCCACGCGACACCTTTTCGCGAGCCGCGGCCCCTGTGGCCACAATCCTGTGCCAGCTCGTCAAGCTGCCGCTCGGGCCGCGCGCTCGCACCTTTCCGACGGGGGGGGGCGTCATGATCACGACCGCGCGGAAGTACGCACGGGCGATGAAGATGGCGCTCGACCTCGAGCTGGAGCACCCGGTCGACTACGAGGCAGCGACGTCGCGAGAGCCCGTCGTTCCGGATGACGGCATCGACCAGGTGCTCGACCTGCTGATCCCGCTGCTTGAGTCGAACCTCGCACTCCGGGACGTCCGGCCGCTCAGCGGCGTGAGCACGTGCCCGACCTGCAAGGAGGATGTCGAATGGTAGCCGCGCTCCAAACGACGCTCATCCCGGAGGCGGAAGACGCCGCACGGCTCGACGAGTACGAGGTCTGGAGGACGCCATTACCCGTCGCTCGCCAGCCGCTGGCATGCCTGTCCGAGCAGCTCGGGTGGGTTCACCGTCCTGCGCGAGTGCTCGACCCCTCCGCCGGATGTGGCGTGTTCGGTGTTGCCGCTCGTGAGCGGTGGCCGGACGCGGAGCTCGTCGCGGTCGAACCGCGAGAGGAAGAGCAAGCAAAGCTCCACGACGTCTACGACCGGGTGCACGTGTCCATGTTCGACAGCGCTCCGCTGAAGGCCGGGAGCTTCGACCTCATCGTCACCAACCCCGCGTTCTCCCTGTGGGCGCAGATCTGGGAAACAAGCATTCGGTTGCTGGCTCCCAACGGCGTGTTGGTCCTCTACCTCCCCAGCACGATGGGGCACTCGGACGAGCCGGCCGAGCGCGGCGACATCTTCGACTTCCACCCACCACTGGTTCAGCTCCGGGTGATGGGTCGAGTTCGGCACCGAACCGGCATCAACCCCAACAACGGTAAGCCGTACGGAGCGGACAACCGAAAGCACTCGTTCTGGGTGTGGCGCAAGCAGGCCACCGGTTCGAGCTGGCGCACCTACAACCTTCCCCGCCTTCCGCGGGCCGACCTCACCTACCGCCCCTTGGAGCACGCATGATCGACATCGAAATCCCGACGACTGTTCTGACCGCTGCCGTCAAGGCGTCGATCCCCCACCTCACCACTGAGACGCATCTCCCCGCGCTGAGCCGGCTTCTCCTGACCGTCAAGGACGGCTCGCTCTCCATCATGGCGAGCCGCGGAACATCAGCCCGACTCGAACGACTCAAGTGCGACGTGCACAGCGAGGGGGCGATCGCGATCTCCGGCAAGGGGCTGCTCTCAATCCTCAACGTCGCGCGTGGGAAGTCTGTCCGGCTTACGGTCGACGAGACGAGCTTCTGGGCAACAATCAAGACAGGTCGCTCCAAGGTGCAACTCGCAGCCTCTCCTGCGACCGACTACCCCGACGTCGTTGAGTTCCCCGCGGACGCTGAGGCGCACGAGGCTGACGCCGAGGCGCTGGTGACCGCTCTCGGCCGGGTGCTGTACGCAGCATCGACCAAGGAGAACCAGACCAACCTCCACGGCGTGTTCTTCGAGGTCCGCGGCGAGGACGTCCATGTCGTCACAACGGACGGTCACCGACTCGCGACGTATCAAACCACGACGAAGGCCTGGCCGCTCGACACCACCCTCCTCACGCTCTCAAGCGCCCAGCGGCTTCACCGGGAGGTTGAGGACTCCGTATCGCTCCGGACGACCCCAGACGACCGATACATCGTGGCCACCCTCTCGGACTCCACGTGGATCGCACTGCGGACCAGTCCCGCGAAGTTTCCGCCGTGGAGCCAGCTGGTCCCGAAGACGAAGAAGGGGGCCCTCAGGTTCAAGCGTGCCGATGCGCTCGCCGCGATCCGGGAGGTCCTCCCTTCCGCGCCCGAGACGAACTACGGCGAGCTCCACCTCGACGACTCACTCACGATCCAGGCGAGAAACGAGAACGGCCAGGCCATCACCGAGGCAGACGTCAGCGTGGAGGGGAAGCCTCCGAGCCTGATCGCGACGAGCCTTCGATACCTCTCCGAGGCTCTGGAGGCTGCGGAGGACGAGGACGCCGAAGTCTGGTTCCAGGACGCGCTTGACCCAATGGTCGTGCACGAAGGCCCGTACCGCGGGCTTGTGATGCCCATGCGACTTTCGGGGGCGGCCAGTGCGTGACCCACGTCCGTCTCAGCCCCGGGTGGTACTCCGCCAGGCTCGACCTGAGCTGGGAAGCGCGGAGCCTGGCGCCATGGCTCGTCTGTGCCGCGAGCAAGAGTCCCGAGGAGCGCTGGCTGCTGCAGGCCGACGGAGCGCCACTCGACCTCAACGAGGGCCTTCCCTGCCCGATTCACGTGCTCGAGGAGCTTCTCTTCGCAGGCTTGCTCGAGGAACGCGAGGGCGGGGCGCTCGGCTGGACCTGGGAGGCCTGGGCGCTGCTGCAGGGGCTCACCGCGGGGGCGCTCCGTCAGCGCCGCTGGCGGGCCGAAGGGGGAGGCGAGAGGACCAAGAAGGTGGCTCGCGCCAGACCCAAACCCCAGGCCGAGGCCGAGCCGGCTGCGCCACCAAGAGAGGCCGCGCCTCCAAAGCCGAAGGTCACTCCCGGGTATCTGCCGGTGCCGCCGCCTGTGCGTGTGCTCCCGCCCCCGTCGGTGCCCGTCGCGGAGTCCGTCGGAACGGCCACAGAGATGATCAAGGAGGCCCTCATCTACGGTCGCACGCGCCCCGACGGCACGCAGGACAAGCCGCCCCGACCCCAGGGGATGCCGATGCTGCGGCCGCCTCCCGCCAGCAAGATCCACGAACTGCTCTCGCGCGGCTACACGGCGACCGAGGTGCTCGACACGATCTGGTGCCTCGCCGAGATGATCGAGCGACGCGACGCCGACCCAGCCGAGTGGTGGATGGCTCCGAAGATCTTCAGCGGCTACTTCGACGGGCTCATCGTCAAGACGGTGAAGTGGCGCAAGTCGAAGGCCGCCAAGGCCCGAGCCAAGCAGGCCAGCGCG
>CAJXVA010000119.1 GCA_913061055.1 uncultured Pseudomonadota bacterium | reverse complement strand
GGGAGATGTGTATAAGAGACAGCACCCGCCGCGTCCGGCCCCACGAAGACCGCGAGCGCGCTTCCCAAGCCGCTGTTCAAGAACGTGAAGTCCAGCTGTGGTCGCGATGCGGGCGTGGGTACCAAGCTCAAGTCGTTTCGCCTCAAAGACCTCGAGGGCAAGGAGGTGACCAACGGTCGCTATCGCAAGCGGGTGATGTTGGTGAACTTCTGGGGGACCTGGTGCGCACCGTGCCTCAAGGAGCTCCCCGAGTTCGACCGCCTGTACCGGCGCTACCGCAAGGCCGGGATGACGCTGGTCGCGATCGCGACGGACGAGGAGGCCGAGCCGGTCAAGAAGCTGGTCGCCAAGCGCAAGCTCAAGGCGAAGGTCCTGCTTGGTGGTGAGGCCTACGCCGGTCAGTACGGGGCGCCCAACTTCCCGTTCACCTACGTGGTCGACACCAAAGGGACGATCGTCGGCTCGTACCACGGCTACAAAGAAGACTGCATGGGCAAGCTCGAGGACGACATCCGCAAGGCGCTCGAGAGCCGCTGAGCATCTCTTCTTCGGGACGGCTGCTAGGGCGAGTCCAATCGATCCCAGACCCAGCGCAGGCCTCCGATGCTGTCCTCGCGCTTGGCACCCTCGATGCGCACCCACTCCTCGCCGAAGAGGCTACGCCCGAGGGCTTCGGCCGAGCCGGGACCTCGGGAGGAGGCCACTGCGCCCATGCTGACTTGCACGACACCCCCGGTGATCGGTTCGCGGACGACCGGTGCGGAGACCACGTCTCCCCCGACGATGATCGCGATCATGTGATCGACTGCGTCCGCCGTCAGACGGCCAAACGCGTCCTTGTCCCGGTCTTCCAACGTCAGGACGAACGCGTCCTGCCCCGTGTACTCGTCCTGCTTGATCGTCGCATCCCGCACTTGCGAGACCTCGAGTCGCGACGCACGTCTCAGCCAATAGGCCCGGACCGCAGTGGAGACTCCGCCGGCCGCAGGCGTTGGTGCCGGCCCAAACGCGAGCTGCAGCTCCGCGGGCGGCTCGAGTTCCGGCCGTCGCGAGAACACGGACGCCAGGTATTCAGACAGCGAATCCTGGTCCGGGCCACGGAGCACGCGTTGCTCGTCGGTGGAGCCTGGTTGTTGGGTGACCTCGATGCCGTCGCCCTTCTGTGGGCCGTCGTCGCCGGCGATGAAGTCCAACAGGCTGTCCACTGACGCGTCTCGCTCGACGACCCTCGCGAAGTGGAGATCCACCGCGATGGCCTGCGGCTCGGGGCTGCTGGCTGGCGTGGCGTCGCGGTTGCGCTGGTCGGGAGGCGAAGTACACGCCGCGGTTGCGACGGCAATTCCGAGGAGCAGAGGGATTCGAGCCATCGCGAACCCAAGGGTACTCGGGAACCCTGTCGCTTCCGAGCCCGAGACCTGATCGTTCGCAGTGCTGCGCGCCGTCCGGTCGCTACGACGTCAAGACGCCGGGAAGGTACTGCATCGCGCCCACGACGTTGCCTTCCGGGTCCTCAAAGTGAACGAGGGTGCCGATGCCCTCGAGAAGGAACGGCTTCATGGTGATCGTTCCACCGTGCTGCTCGACCGCCTTGGCGGTCGCCTCGACGTCGTCCACGCTGATCGTGCACTCGAAGGCTCGCACACCCGCACCGGACAGTGGCGTCCGTCGCTTCTGCAGCGCGCCCATGATCCCGCCCTCACCGGTGTGGATCCGCCAGAAGTCGGGTGGTCCCCACGGCTCGTGGGTCCAGCCGAAGACCGCCTCATAGAAGGTCTTCGCGCGTTGGCAGTCGTCGGCGTGGACGGCGAAGTGAACGACGTGGTTGGGCATGGCCAGCACGGTAGCGGGAGGCTCGCCCGAGGGCTTGCGATATAACGACATGAAGTGTCGGTGCAGCGACAACCTGACCCGGGGCTGGAGTCGAACCTGATCGTCCGGTGTTTGTCGCTGGGCCTCGAGGGCGGGACCCAGATTGGCTCGCACGACCACACCTGGCCCCAACTCGTGTACGCCACGCGGGGGGTCCTAGCAGTTCGCGTCGGGGTCAGTACGTGGGTGGTTCCGCCGCTGCGCGCCGTTTGGGTTCCACCGAACACGAAGCACGAGATCGAGACGGTGGGTGCGGTGTCCATGCGGACCCTCTACCTTCACCCCGAAAGCAAACCGTCGCGGCGAGAGGCCTGTGGTGTGTTGCATGTGACCGCACTCCTGCGCGAGGTCATCGTGGAGGTGATCCGGCTCGGGCATCTCGACGCGCGTGTTCCGGAGCACGCAAACCTGCGCGCGGTGTTGCTCGACCAGCTCAGCGGTGCAGCGGACGTTCCTGCCGATCTCAAGCTGCCCAACGATCCAAGGGCGCGCGTTGTGGCGGACAAGGTCCGCGCCGATCCGGGCGGACGCGACTCCTTGGACACATTGGCCGCGGGAAGTGGCGCGGGCGCGCGGACTATCGAACGCCTCTTCCTGCGAGAGACCGCGATGACGTTCGGACGGTGGCGGCAACATGCTCGGCTTGCGCACGCGCTTTGTCTCTTGGCGGAAGGCGAGCCCGTGACCAGCGTGGCGCTGCGGTCTGGCTATGACAGTACGAGCGCGTTCATCACCATGTTCAAGCGCGCGATGGGCGAGACGCCCGGACAGTATTTTGCCGGGGCCGGCGGGTCGTAGGGCCCGGCCGGGAGCAGGACCCGCGCGGCGGTCTTACGCTCACCTTTTTCACGCTTGGTTCTTGCGCGCAGCCCTAACGATCGTTAGGGTTGGTGGGTGAGCACAGCACCAACACAACGAGCTGGATACACGTTTGTCAGCGTCACAACTGCCCACGCTGACCGGTTGGATGAGGTCGCAGCGCTTGCTGCGGCACCGTCAACGAAGATGGACGGGAAGGTACCGGGCCTCCTTGCGAGGCAGATTGGCGTGGATCGGGAGCGAAACACCGTGGTCGTCTGGGTCACCTTCGACAGCAAGGAGACGCTCTACGACCACCTCGCCTCGGAGCAGGGCAAGCAGGACCACGGAGAGGGGGACGACATGAGCGGCATCGCGACGTTCGAGATGTACGACCTCGTCCCCGTCAGCGGTCGAATTCCGGGGATCGAGCACTGAGCGTCCAGACCGGGTGAGGGTAAGCTCGCTGCGCATGACCGAAACGGCATCCTTCACCCGGATCGCCCTCACCGCGGCCCCCATCTTTCTGTCGCAAGGGTACGCGGCGGTCAGCGTACGCAAGCTTGCCGAGAGCATGGGCATCAAAGCGGCGTCGCTGTACCACCACTGTCCTGGCGGAAAGGCGGAGCTCTACGTTCGCTCGCTGGGAGTGTTTTTGGAGGAGTATCGGGCTGGGCTTCGTTCCGCGGCCGGGCGGGCAGGTTTCCCGAATGCGCTGCTGCGAATGGCGGACTGGATGGTCGTGCACCCCCCCGTAGACCTACCCCGGGTGCTTCGGGTTGACCTTCCGCACCTCGACCGTGGTGACGCCAGCGCTCTGGTCGAGCAACTCCACGACGCCGTGCTCGCTCCCATCGCGGCGGCGCTCGAACTTGCGAAGGGCAGCGGGGCGGTCCCGCAGGAGTTGGATGTTGGCCTCGCGGCCGCGTCGGTCGTGTCATTGGTGGATGGACTCGGGTTTTCCCACCTGCCCTCGGACCGAGAGCCCACCACGAGTGAGGTGTCGGCGGCACAACGGACGGTGCGGGCAGGGCTGAAGCTGCTGGTCACAGGCATCGCAGCCTGAGCCCGCGAAACGTCCTCAGTCTGCTCGCGCATGTTTTCTGAGAAATCGGGGAGCGGGTTGGACGGTCGCGCAACAGCCAGGACATGAACACTAAGAACGTTTCTGGACTATTCGCTGCGATCACCACTGCCTGCTGCCTTGGACTGCTTTCGGGCTGCGCTGGCTCCGATTCGGACTCGAGACCAGCCGGCAACCTGGCCGACACGGAGGGAGAGGGCGACGAGCAAGAAGACGATGATGTCCCCGTCGATCAGGACGACACCGATGCGGAACCCAGCCCGGACCCACAAGACGATGATTCCGAGACTGACGGCGGCGAGACCGGCGGTGTCGGCGGCGAGACTGGGACTGAGGGAGGAGAGACCGGTGATGAAGGTGACGAGACCGATGGCGAAACCGATGGGGAGACGACCGGTGACGAGCCCCCGATGGCCGAGCTCGACGGCGACAGCGAAGTGAGCCCCGCGGTGCGTGCACAGTTTCGCGCGACCTCGCCCGGCCCGGTCTCTCTTGACGCTCCGATCTTCAATGACGAGGCGATCGACACCCGGGGTTTGCAGTACCAAGGCGAGGTCTCCAACCCCGGCGACCAGCACGACTTCGTGATGTTCAACATCGTCCCGGGCCAAGTCGACCCCTACATCCACATGCTTCTGGACTGCGGTCAGCCCGGACTCGGATCCGACTCGGTGCGGGCCCACCTCTTCCACGAGGACGGGACCTTGCTCGACACGGTCGTATGCGGCGACGACGAGCAGCAGATCCTGCTCGAAGGTGCGAGCTCCAACACCGAGTACCTCGTGCGGATTGAGGTTCCGGGCGGTCGCGAGTTCTTCGACACCTACTCGTTGGAAATCAACGGGTACTGCTTCCAGGAGTGCAGCTTCCAACCGTACGGCGGATAGTAGGCGTGCGCGCCGAGGACTACGGCAGCGCTACATCGGGTCCGCGACGACGGCGAAGTTGTCATACTCGAACGTGACGTTGTTGCTGCCCGAGGCCCCGAACGAGCCCGCCTGGACGATGCGGGTCGGGTCTTCGTCGGTCAGCGTGACCGTTTGAATCGGCGTCCACACTCCGCCGACGAGGTTCTCCACGCGGCCGACGAGTTCAACCGGGTCGGTCCCGGTCACCCGAAGACTCAGCCGGTACGTCACGCCCTTGGGCAGCGGGGGGTCGATGGGCTCGCTCTCGTTGCGCGCGAAGGTGTCGCCCTCGACCCGGGAGATGTCGATCCGGTCCGGCTGCGAGAGGTACACGATGTACGCGTTGATCGACTGTTCATCCGGAACCAGGCTGTCTTCCTGAATCCGGGTGTGCAGCTGGGGCGTCGAGAAGTCGAACGGCCCGACGTGCGTGAACTCGATCGACACTTCGAGGTCGAGCAGCGCCTCGTCGAACGGGCGGTAGAAGACCGAGTCCTGATAGGCCATGGGCTGCCCCTCGAATACGACCCGGCCTTGTGCCAAGGCGAACGTACCGGGCGAGCGTTCGACCCATCCGTTGCCCAAGTCGGGGGAGTCGGGTCGCTCGAAGTCGTCGGTCCACATGTCGACCGGCGTGCCAGTGGTGCTCTCGCTGCCGCCGCTGCTGCTGCTGGTGGCCTCTTCGGTGGTGCCGCTGGTTGTGTTGGAACCGGTGGTGTCGTCGGTACCGCCTTGACCTGTCGTACTCGAGGACGCCGGGGGGTCGGGTTCCGTCGTGGAGGAGGTCGAACCCGCGGTGCTCACGTCGGTCGTCGAGCCAGCATCCCCGACGGGAACACAGACACCGGCCAGCCCATCCCCGGCCTGGGCTCCATAGCGCCGCTCGGACTCGCAGTCCGCGGCGGGGAAAGAGCAGTAGCTGTTGAACTCGCAGAACCCTTGGATCGTCTCGATCTTGCACTCGCTGTCGTCGCCGCAGCGGAAGTCATCCTGCTTGCAGCCGGGGATCAGCGCGACCACCCCGAGGGTGAGCATGCTGAAGCGCTTGGCGAGCCGTTGCACCGCCGACCAGTGTACCGCACAACGATGGTCGGCGAGCCCCGGGCCGCTCAGTTGCAGGCGCTGGCAGGGCGGCAGGTCTTGCTCACGGGATTGGACCAGGTGTGTAGCTTGCAGCAGTCGCTCTGGCAGTGGTCATGGTTGGAGCAGACGCTGCCCTGTTTCTTCTTCGCGCGGCACTCGTCCTTGCCGAAGCCCAAGACACCCTTCCAGCAGTACTCGTCCTGGTCGCAGAGGTCGTCGCCTCCGCACAGGGTTCCACCGCCGTTGTCCGGGGGAACGAAGCCGTCACAGGCAGCGAGACAGCTATTGAGTGCGGCGCCTGCAACGGTCAGAGCCCAGTTGAGCTGCGCGATCGCAAACATCGCGATCAGGATGCCAAACGGAAAGAACGCTACCGCGAGCGCCATCTCGAGCACGAAGAACGCCAGCGGCAAGACCATCGCCAGAATGTAGGCGTTGGTGCAGGCCTGCTCGCACGGGTTGTACAGGGCGAGGACGAGTTCGTCTTCGGCCGCCGCCTCTAGGATGTCGTTGCCTTGGTCGGTCTCGAGCGCCAGCTCGAACACGTAGCGGACATCCTGCGGGGAGGCCTCCGCGAGACCGTGATTCTCCCGGAGCTCGTTGACCAGGGACTGGATGTGCTCGAGGTGTTTCGGAGTTCCGCCGAGGTGCCCCAAGAGCTTGCCGGGCCCCATGACCTCCGCGAAACCGGGCTCGCTCGTCGTGGTCGCAATGGCATCGAGTTCCTCGTCGGAGCGCTTCAGTTGCGCTTGCTGAAGGTCACCCATGACCTCGGCGGCAACCTCGACGAGCTCCACGAAGGCCTCGTCCTCCACGATCGCGCCGGCGATCTTCTTCCCGCTCTCGAGGATCGCGTCCGAAGGCCCGGGGTCGCTGGCACGGAGCTCGGTCGGAGCCTCCGCCACCTGCGGCTCTGGAAGCGTTTCGCAGCCAGCGGCGACGAGCGATACCGAAAGCGCGATCGGGGTGAGCGCCCGGAAGATGCGGGAGCCGAGTTTCTGCAGCTTGAGACCAACCATCTGCCCCCGAAGAGTCGGCGGACGCCGGATCGGATCAACTGGGGCGCTCGGCGAACCTGGGGCCCTCAGGCTTCCATCGCCGGCACGGAGTCCGTCTCCCCGCCGGTATCCACGCCCAATACGCCGAGCAGCCCGCCGAAGATCTCCTCTTCGGTCATGTTCCGTCCGGTATCCGGCGCGCCGGTTCCAGGGTCAAACCCATACGTCATCCCCGTGGACGGATCGCGGCCGCCCAGAACCGTGTTGCCAGCGACCAGCGGGGAGATCGTCAGCAACCCGTTGTTGAGGTCGTGTCCGGTGCCGAACTCGCCGGCATTCGCGACCCGGTTCTTGGATCGCCCGAAGTCGGTGGCGACGTGAATCATCGTCCGATCCCACAAGCTCTGACCGCCGCTCCACTCCTCGCCTTGCAGCAAGGTGATCAAGCCGTTGGCGACCTCGTACAGGCGGCTCCACATGAACGCTTGCGTGCTGCGGTGTCCCTGGTGCGAGAAGTCGAAGGCGATGGGCGGGTTGGCCATGGAACCTTCGGGCAAGCCGCCACCGCCAAGGGAGGTGCCGTCTTCGAGCACGAGGTCGAAGCTCGGTCCGATGGTGACGGTGACGCTGACGCGGTTCTTGATCAGCAGGAAGGCGAGCGCGGCCTGGGCGTGCAGTGGGTCCCAGTCGTAGTTGGGGAAGACGCTGCGCACGAGGGCGGCGTCGGGTGAGGGCTGCAGTCCGCGGGCACTGAGGTTGTAGGGCGCCTCGTCGGGGACGAACAAGAGCTGGTCGATGAGAGACGCCTGCTCGATCGCGGCCTGGTTGGAACCACGAAGCCCGGTCCAGCTACGGACGCCATCGCTTCCAGCAAACGCCTGGTTGAAGCGGGAGTTCACATCGAGGACGTCGTTGCGGAGCGCCCGTGCGGTTGCCAGAACGCCCGCGTCGACGGGGTGCGAGGTCCCGCGCGATCCGTCTAGCGCGAGGGGCCACAGCGCGGGGTTGGCGACCTGCTCACCGTAGGCCCACGCTGGCAGTGAATCATCGCCGCCACGTTGGGTGAAGTCGGTCCCCGTGGTGAGGTGGACGTTGGGCAAGGGGAACGCGGCACCGTACTGGTTGGCGACGGCTTCCTGAATCGTGCGGCCTCGCCACGCGCCGTTGCCGGTCACAGCGCGCGCCTGCGCAACCTGGTGGTTGACGCTGGTCGTGGTCAGCGTCGAGACGAGCATGTCGTCGTGGTGCGCGTTGATGAACTGCGCCTGGCCGGTCGTGAAGGGGACCGGGATCGGCCCCACGGCGCCCAGCGACGCATCGACGGCTGAGAACGGAATGGAAGGATCGAAATCCCCCATGACGACGTCCGGAAAGCAGTTGAGCGTGGGTGCGGCAACGCCGGCCTCGGAGGTGCTGATGGCGAGCGGGCCATCGATGATCGACGCGCCTCCGGAGGCACACAGCACGATCAAGAACCGGGGGTCTTCGGAACCTCCCGCACGGCCGGGCCGAATGCCGGACAGTCCCGCAAACCCACCGGCAGCAGCCGCGGTGAGACCCTGCAATGCACGGCGCCTTGTGATCTTGGAGTGTGACATTAGTAAAACAGCGCCTCGGTGGAAGTTGCGATGACGAAGCACGCCATCTGAGCCCAGGTTTGGGCACGATCGGTCGGTGGGAGGTCGTCATGCATGGAACTCACCGCCTCGAGCTCGGCCTCGGTCGCCTCGCGTAGCAGCAGTTGTCGGTACAGACGCGCGACGACGGCTTCGCGGTCGGAGGCGTTCGAGGCGTCCCCGCCCGCGACATCCTGGAACGAAGCGGCGTTGCCCGAGTCCGCAAAGTCCTGGGCTGCCCGTTCCCCGCATGCGGACAACGCGATGCGGTCGACGGCGATGGGCGCGGTGATCGGAGTGTTCTCCAGCGGCTCGAACAGGCGTAGGCCGAAGGCATCGACCTCGCCCAGAGCGATCCGGTGGACGTTGACACAGTCGAACGCATCGAGCTCGGAGCACAGGGCTTCGCGTGGCAGGGACAGTGCGTTCGAAAGGTCGGTGGCGTAGCGCTCGGCGGTCTTGAACTTGACTCGCGGGCGAGCGGACGGCGCCTGCTCGCCAGGCTGCGGTCCGCTGTCGTCGCCGGTCTCGTCGGCGGAGTCCTCGGTCTCGCTCTCGCTCTCGGTGCCGGAGGGGCCGCTGGTCGGCGCGGAGGTTTGGGTGTCGGTGCCGCCGGTGGATCCGGAGTCTCCGCCCGAGCTTGTCCCCCCACCGCCGCACGCGAAGAGGCTGGCAGTACACAGACTCAAGAGAAGGGCGCGATGATCAAGGAACACTGTAGGCCTCCGTATCGATGAGGTCATGCAACATGGCTTCGACGTCGTAGTCGTGCACGGTGGCGAGGTCGGATCCCAAGGCGACGAACGCCTCGGTCTCCAGAGCGCGGGGTCGCTCACCCACGAGGAGGACCCAGTAGTCCATCACGGTTGCGCTGGCGAACTCATCGCTGTTGGCCGCGACCTGGGCCCACTCGACGAGGTTCGCAACCGGCTCGCCCAGAACCCAGCCCGCCTCGGGTGTGTTGTTGACGTTGGGTTGGGTGCTGTCCGCAAAGGCCAGCAGGCGGTTTGCGTCGTAGTCGCCCGAGCCTCCGGACCCTCCGATGCCGTTGTAGCGGGAGAAGGGATACGACAGCGGGTCGAGCGTACGGTGGCATCCTGCGCACGTCTCGTCGGTGACGCCTTTGTCGTCGTAGTCGACCAAGGTCTCGGAGCCCGGCGGCTCGACCAGTCCCTCGAGCTTGGCGATGTCGGTGCCGAGGTAGGACCGATACGCTTGAGCGGCCGTCGTCCGTGGGATGGCGGTGAACATCGTGTTGATCACGAAGAACCATCGCGAGGTGACCATGCCTGCGCGGAGCTCGACCGGCGTGAAGACCTGGACGTCACCGCCCCGGCTGCTCTGCTCGGCCTCGCTCATCACGTAGTACTCGGTCGTGTCCCCGTCGTTGCGGCCCACGACGTACTGGGCGAGCAGGAGGTCCCGAGCATCGCGTCCGTCGGTCTGGGCCCACACGAACAGGTTGTAGTCGTCGTCGTAGTCGGCCAGCGGCACGCCGCCGGGGCTCGCTCCGCTCTTGATCGCGGGCAGTGGGGTGATCTTGCGGTGGGCGAGCTGCCACAGCACCCCGCCCTCGCCGCGCCAGAACTCGCTGTCGAGGCAGGTGTCGAGCGCGTCGTGAATGCGGGCGCTTGGGTCCCCGTCCATCGCGACGGCCTCGAGTTCGGCCAGCGTCGGGCTGTGGCCGCAAACATCGAGCATCACTTTGCGCAGCGTGTAGGCGGCGTCGGGGTTGCACACGTCGTACTGCCACTCCTCGCTGCCCGTGGTGTCCTCGCAGGTCGCGCCGCCGGGGATGTCGTCCGCGTTTGCGGGATCCGAGCCGGCGAGTAGCTCCTCGTAGTTGGCGTAGGTGTCTTCGTCGGCGTCGAGATCTTCGACTGCGATCAAAGCATCTGCGAGTCCGTCGGTGAACTCCTGCATCGAGACGGTGCCGTTGCCGGGCCAGCCCGCGGCTTCGATCTGGTCGCCGAAGACGTTGCGCGGAGCCTCGCCGGCGCTCTGGTGACAGAGCGTGCAATCCGGGACCGCGCCCGCGCAGGCCGGCATCGTCGGATACGTGTCGCAGACCAGCGCCGGTGCATGCGGTTGGGCCTGAGCCTGGGAGGTGGAGAGCAACCCGAGAGCGCTCGCCGCTAGAAGACACCTGTTCCTTTTCAACCGCACAACCAAGCCCTGAAGTCAGTATCCCGTGGCCTACCGCGCGGGACAATTGGAAGGACGCTGTATTTTGAGGCCAGCTCGGGCCGGCCAGTACGTCATTCCGCGTAGCGCGGATGACGCCCCGCCAAATCAGCTTTCCATCGCACCTGGACGCAACCGATTGCTCGCATCGGCAACTTCGCTAGGTGGAGGCGATGGAAGATGAGAGCAAACAGAACAGAGATGGGGGAGTGAGTCCGCCTGGAGGGCGTCGGCTCGCGGTATCAGTCCGGACAGCCGACGCGCTCAGTGCCGACAACAACGTCGTCGATGAAGAAACTCTGGGGCCCGGGCGGTGGTGAGGCGAAGTTCGTGAAGCGGATGGCGTTGAGTCCGAAGTCGTCCCAGGTCCCCCGCCAGTCGATGCCGTCGCGGGTGAACTCTTGGCCGCCGTCGACCCACAGCGTGGTCTCACCGTTGGCTTCGCCCACGTCGTTCAGGCGCATGTGGGCCTCGACACAGATCCACTCGCCGGCCGCATCCGAACCGAACAGCTGGTTGTCGCCGGCCGAGTTCCACAGCAAATCGAGCGCACCGCCCCAGTCGTTCTGACCGTCGCATGCCTGCTCGCCGTTGAAGATGCATGTCCATGCGTACGGGTGAATGCGGGTCTGCCCGTCGACTTGGATGTTGAGGTCGGCGGCGATGCCCCAGTTCGTGGCATTCATCGAGATGAGCTCACCGATATCTCCGGCCGCGGTTCCGGGCCACTCGTCGTTGAGGCGAATCCGCCAGCGCGCCCAAACTTCGTCGTATCGACCCTCGGGCGAGCGCACCGCGGGCGCGTCCGGACCGTCGCCGTAGCGAAGCGTGACCCAGCCGCCAAACTGCATGCCCGGGGTCAGCGTCAGCCGCAACACTTGGTCGCCATCACCATCGCCGCTCTCATCGGCTTCGATGCCGAAGCCATCGCCGTTGACGTTCCACTGGGAGAGTTCGGTGGCAGGATCTTCGATCGCATCGAAGTCCTCGCAAAGGACCCAGCTGCCCGGCGCATCTGCGGGGCACCCGGTCACCTCGCTGTCCCCGCCGGTGGTGGCGGTGGTGTCCGAGCTCGAGCTGTCGTCGTCGGAGGTGGTGGAGGTGGTCGCTGTGGTGGTGGTCGCTGTGGTGGTGGTGGCGGTGGTGGGCGTCGAGTCGCTGCCCGAAGACCCCGAGCCGGTGGTGCTCGGCGTGGTGGCCGTGGGGTCGGTGGTACTCGCGTCACCGGAGCTTCCGGCTTCACTATCGGTGTCCGTATCCGCCGAGGTGTCCGCCGTACATGCCGCAAGCACACAAGCGGAAGCAAGAACCAGCCAAGACTTCATGGGGTGGAACCTACACGCATGGTGCTGGCCGTGCTGTGCGTTCCCGCAGCGGCCCCTGGCGCGTGCCGCTGTCCCCTCCCTCGCGCGGCCGCAGCAGCGGGCGTAGGCTGGGTCTCGTGCAGCCTCTGCCACTCATTCGTGACGTACAGGCGTTCAACAGTCTGTTGCGGCGTCCAGGGCAGTGGGTTGGTGCGATCGCGACGATCTGCGAGAAGCACGGCCTCAGCGGTCCCTTCGCCCAGAGCGAGAATGGCTCCAGTGTCGTGTTCCTGTCCGAGGATCACTGCATCAAGCTGCACCCGCCTCTGCCCGGGTTTCTCGAGAGTCACCACTGCGAGGCCGCGGCGCTGCGCTGCATCGGTGACGGGCTCCGTATCCCCACTCCGCAGTTGCTGATCGAGGACGCGCTGGGTGAGTGGACCTACCTCGTCTCGACACGACTCCGCGGTCGCTCGATCGACGCGGTGTGGGACGAGCTCGATACCAACACCCGCGTAGCCCTCGCGACGCAGCTTGGGCACGCCATCCGGGAGCTCCATCAGCTGAGCGCCGAGGGCCTCGCCGCGGTCTGCGAGCCCTGGCAGGAGTTTCGGAAGGGCCAACAAGAGCGCGGCCTCGATGCAAAACGTCAGAGGGGACTCTCGCCCGAGCGCAGTGCCGAAGTGACGGACTTTCTGCGACGCTTCGAGGGAGGCGACGAGCCGACGAAGGTTTCGTCCCTGCTGCATACAGAGATCGGTCCCAGCCACGTCCTCGTCGATGAAGGCCGGGTCACGGGACTGATCGACTTCGGGGATGCCCGGGTCGGCGACCCCGAGTACGACCTGGCACCGGTCGGCATGTTCGTCACGCGCGGGGACCCGGTCGCGTTCGGGTCGTTCTGCGCGGCGTACGGAATCGACGCCGCAGCGCTCGCCGATCCGGCCCGTCCTGCACGTCTCCTTCGTCATGCCCTGCTGCACCGCTACGGCACTCTGGCGTGGTATCTCGACGTGCTGTCGCCTCCGGCCGGGTCGCTGGAGCAGCTCGCGACGCACTGGTTCGGGGTCTCGTAGACCGCGTTCTTAGAGTGCATCGACCGTCGTGATGCGGGAGCGGACGCGTGCGGCGTCCTCGGGCATCTCGATCTCTTCGTAGGTCTGCCCGAGCTCGATGTACATCTGCCGAGCGTCATCGGTCAGCCCCATGTCGGCGATCAGGTCGGCGTGTGCCTCCCGGACCTCCGCCCACTCGAGGCTTTGCTTGCCCAACGCCGAGGCGAGCGCAGACTCGGCCAGCTTGAACCGCTTGCGTGCGGCTGGGTATTCGCGTTTTTCGTGGTGCAGGTAGGCGTACGTCGCGTGCACTTGGGCGGTGAGTACGTGCTCGTCCGGAAGCCGCGTCGCGAGGTATTCGTCGGCTTGTTCGAGGCGCCACGTGGCCTCGTCGAACCGGCCAAGCCCGATCTGGTACTCCGCCAGCTTCTTGATGTTCCAGACCAGAGAGCCGTCGATCGCACCGGCCTGCTCCGCAACGTCAACCAGGCGCTGCATGTCGACGCGCGCCGCGTCGAGGTCTCCCTCGTGCGCAGAGATGGCAGCCCGCGTTCCAAGCAAGCGCCTCGTCTCTGGGCCGCCGTCGGGTTCGAGGATCAGAGCGAGGGCCATGCCTTCTGCAATCGTCGCGCGCGCCTCCTCCCAGTTTCCTCGCAGGGTGAGCGTCTGGGACAGTGCATTCTTGGCTCGCGCGACGTAGGGGTGCTCGGTGCCGAACGCTTGCGGCATCAGCTCCGCGGTCCTTCGGAGCATCCGCTCTGCGTCGTCGAGCCGGCTGAGCGCCTGGTAGTTGTTGCCGAGGTTTCCGTGGCCGATCGCGACCATCGGATGCTGTTCTCCGAAGTGGGCCTCGGCAATCTCGAGCCCTTCTTCGTAGTGGGGCAGGGCGGCCTCGGGGCCCTCGTAGTTCAGGACGACCGAGCCATGGGTCGCCAGAAACTCGGAGAAGACTTCGGGGTACTCGTCAGCGAGCGGCCGCAACAGGTCGTCAGCGCGCTCGAGCTCGGCAAGCGCCGCCTTCCCCTGACCGAGCCGGTCGAGCATCTGGGCGTGCGTGTACAAGAGCACGCCGCGATCGGCATCGCGTTCCTTGGACGGCCGTGCCTCCAGCTTTTCCAACTGGGCAACCGCGTGGCCGTACCAGGTCTGGGCGGCGTCGAGGTCGCCCGTTGCAAACGTGTGCACGGACATGGCGTAGCGCGCCGCGTCCATGGCGACGATTGTTGCATCGCAGCGCATCGCCTCGAAGTACGCGGCCTGTGTGTCCTCCAGGGCCTCCTCGTACCGGCCTCGCCCGTTCTCGAGCTGAGCGCGCAGGAATGACACGGCCGCAGCGGTAGGGCAGTGCTCAGCTTTCGCCGCAGCGCGACCGGCATCGGACAAGAGGCCCTCGGCTCGGTCGTAGTCTCCCACCGAGTGGGCAGCCGACGCCTGCTGGCGAAGTTGCTCCGCCTTCGCGACCGCATCGCGCTGCGCGGGATCGAGGACCGCACGTTCGGTTTCCTGTGCGCACGACGCAGGGGAGCTGAGGCCGCCGGCCATCTCCAACCCGAGCCGAACGGTATTGGGGTCGGAGGTCGCGAGTTCCCCTGCTACGGCCGACAGTTCGAGCAGTCGGCCACGAAGACAGTCCTGCTGCGCCTGCACCTGCTCGACTTCGCAACCGGTCGGCCATGCTTCGACCCACCGGAGCGCATAGTCATCGAGCTCGGCCAAGACATGAGCGGACGAGGTTGCTGCAAACGGAAGGTCGGTTGCGGCAAACGCATCCCGCACCGCGTCGCGTTGGGGCTCGGCCCAAACCTCGGCGAGCACACCTTCGGGTGCATCGCACGCAGGGCTGTCGGGGGCGAGCATGAACGCGGCAGTCCCCGCGCCGGCCAGGGCGGTGAGGCCGACCAGTTGCCAACGCGGAACCCGGCGTGGCTGCGCGGCGAGCTCGAGAGCCTCGACGAGCGCGGGAACCGAAGGCCATCGTGCTGTGGGGTTGGCACACAGTCCCCGCACGACAACCTCGTGCACTGCCTGGGGGACCGCTGTGCCCACCGGACGGTCCTCGATCTTGCCGCCCCACTTCTTGCGCGACAGCTCCTGATGCCCGTCTGCTTCGAAGGGGCGCTTGCCATAGAGCGCTTCAAAGAGCGCCACGCAGAACGCGTACTGGTCCGTGCCGGGGGTCCCCGGGGCTCCCGCCTCCTGCTCGGGCGCCAGGTAGTAGGGCGTTCCCACGATCGTGCCTGTCTGGGTGAGTCGGTCGGACTGCAGATAGACGTCTTCGGAAGAACCCGTTGGCGTGGGATGGTCCGTGGTGTCCTCTGAGGACACGGCGAGTCCGAAGTCCATCACGCGAACGTATTTGACGAGTCCCGCGTCGTCCAAGTCGACCATCACGTTGGCGGGCTTGAAGTCGCGGTGCACCACGCCAAGTCGGTGCGCCGCATCGAGGCCGGCCGCCGCTTGTTTGAAGACGTCCAGAACCTCGCGCCAGGGCTTCGCCGTGTCGAACCAGTCACGAAGCGTCTGGCCATGGATGAGCTCCATGGCGACGAAGACGTCTTCCCCCTCCGTACCCACGTCGTAGACGGGCACCACGTTGCGGTGTCGGATCGCGGCCATCGTCTTGGCCTCGCGGAGCAACCGAGCGGCCGCGGTCCGAGACGGCTCTCGGACCACTTTGATCGCCACCTCGCGATCGAGACGAGGATCGTAGGCTCGCAGAACCTGCCCCATGCCCCCGGAACCGAGGAGGCCTCGGACGACATACCGTCCGAATGCTGGTTCCTCCACTGTCACAGGAGCCACGGTATCACGGGGTCGACGGTGTCACCTCCGGGCCATGGTGCGCCTACAGACAGCCGAGGTCGTCGCAGGCCGCCAGCAGGTGACGGATCCCGCGGGCGCCGTTGCTCGAGGAGCTCGGGTTGGAGCCGACGAAGTCGAAGGACGTCTGCATGTGGTCGGTAAGCAACCAGCACTGCTCGTAGAAGTCCTCGCCCTCGTGCGTCATCATCCACGCGGTGGTGGTCGGGGCCGGTGGGTCGCCGGACACGGGCCGCACACACAGGCCTGGGATCACGCAGTGCCCACCCGTGAGGTTGAGGACCCGAATGTCGCTGGGCGCGGTGGGGCGGTTGAAGGCGCGTTCCCAGTGCACGAGCTTTCCCCTCTGGCCAGGGACGCGTGGGTTGTCGACGTTTCTGGTGAACCGCCCCGCCTCCTGGCCAGTGACAGGGTCGGCGTACAGCTCGTTCCTCTCGCTGACCGCCTCGTAGAGCTGCACGACGATCTTGATGTCGGGCATGTCGTGGGCGAAGCGCTGGGCGAGCTTCGTGACCAAGTTGCCGCCGCGGCTATGGCCCGCGAACGTGACCGACTCGAGCTGAGAGAGGTCGGCACGGGACTGCAACCACTCGTAGAACGCGTCGACGACGTCTTCGTTGCCCGAGACGACGTTGTAGTTGAGGCGGTGGTCGAAGGCGAGACCCATGAAGGTGTCGGCGGGATCGCGGAATCTGTCGGAGGTGCCCGGCACGTTGGTGTTGAACACCTGGTACGCGAGCGAGCCCACCGGCAGATCGTACGGCGTCGACCCCAACGTGACGTCGGCTCTGAACGGCTCCTTGTAGTGAGCGTCCTGCCCGGTCTGACCGCAGGCCGTTTGGCCCTGGGTGGGTGCGTTTCCTGCCTGTTGACCCGCCGCCATGAACACGAGGTGACGAACCTGGGCTGGATCCATCTGGCCGGCGGTGGCGATGTACGTGTCGTTCTGCTTGTCCCGCGTCACGCCCTCGTCGGGCCAGTGCTGGAACATGGAGTGGGATAGCTGGCTCTCGAAGTCGTAGTAGCAGTCGTAGATGGGCTCACCGTTGAGTTGGGAGAGGTTCTCCTCCAGGCAGTGACGTACCCGATACAGCGTCCCGTTCTTGACCTCGGGAAGATTGGCGTCGGTCCACCCATCGAGCCAGGCTTGCTGTCCCGCCGGCCAGCAGTTCTCGTAGTCGCCCTCGCAGTCTTCGAGCTCGGTGAACCCGATCGACTCTCCGTCGTGGCGGTGGTCGATATCCACGGGCTCCGCACTCACATCGTCGCAACCTGCAGCCGAAGCGACGCCGAGCAGCAGACCGGCGAGAGCAAGCGTTCGCGTCACACCGGTGAAGGGGACGGAAGGATGAACGGGGGCGAGGGGGTCGGTTCTGAGTCTCACGCCGGCCGGTAGAGTCCCGCCGCGGGAAATGGATCACGCCGACGTGTCACTTTTTTCGTCTCGACGAACGGAGGAGGCCGGTGTGCGGTTCACGACGTCTTGTCCGCGCTGTCTCGCGAGGCGCGACCGTAGAGCACTGGCGCTGCGATGTTGAGCCCGGCGATCGGCCCGAGAACAAGCAACGCCACCACCATAGGCGTCGCCTTCCCGTCCGAGATCGCCGCGGCGAGTACCAGCGCCAGGAGCAGAGTCGAGGCGATCGCCAGACGTCTGGCGCTGTTTCCTCTTGCCTTACCCAGGGCGTCAACCACGGCGTGCACACTGATGGCGAACATGATCAGGGACAGGAGAGTGCCGGCCCAAGCGAACGCCAGAACCATCCCGAAGCTCAACACGACGATCAGCGCGTCGGCGTCGGTCAGCGGCCGGACCAACCAGCTGATGATGGCGAGGCCACTTGCCCCAGTGACGAGAGCCCCCCAGACGCCGCCGAGCACCCCGACCGCACGGGTCGATCTGGGGACTTGCGCGCTCATGACAGCAGCCTAGGCCGGCCCGGTCTGGCTCGCACGTGGTCCCGGTCACGGTCGAGGCACGGCACGTCAGAACTCGAAGCCCACCTTGCCGTCGTCCACTTTCAGACGCGCATCGAACTTCTTCTTCGCTTTGGAGACGAAGCCCTTGAGCACCTGCGTGCGACCGCTCTTGAGAAGCTTCGTTGCCATGGAGACCGAGATCTTCTTGCCGGACATGGTCTTCCAGATCACGAACGAGCAGCCCTCGCGCCAACCGCTGCAAGAGTAGGACTTGGGCTTGTCGATCACCGGTTTTCCGCAGCTGGGGCAGGCGCCGAGCGACTTGCCGCCGTCGGCTGGTTTCCCGCGTTTGCCGTTCCCGCGACGCGGGGCTGTACTCCCGCGCTGCCCTCCGCCGCTCTGGGACCCGGCGGTGGGCAGAGCCAATGCCCTGAGGGTGCCGGCGCGTGTTAGGCAAAGCTGCTTGGGTGTGCCGCCAATCTCGAGCGGTGCGGCGAGCAGGCGGTGCTGCAGCAGCTCGCGGGCGGTCTCGGTTGTGATCTCCGTGCCCTCGAACGTCTTCCACAATACATAGCGACAGCCGGCCTGCCACCGGCTGCAACCGAAGCCCCGCTTGCCTTCGATGACCGGTGCTCCGCATGTCGGGCACGGGCCGAGCTGGTTGGGGTCGAGCGCCCGGGACTCGCTCGCGCTGACGAGCGTTCGCGTGAAGGCCTCGACCTCGCCCATGAACGCATCGGGTTGCAGCCGCCCCTGTTCGATCTCCGCAAGCTTGGCTTCCCAGTCGCCCGTGAGTTCAGCGGACTTGAGGATCGGGTTCCGCAACAACGCGATGAGGTAGCGGCCGAGGTCGGTCGCGCGCAGTGCTTTGTCCTCGCGCCGGATGTAGTCGCGGCGCAGCAACGTCTCGATGATCGACGCTCGGGTGGCCGGAGTTCCGAGGCCCCGGGCCTTGAGTGCTTCTTTGAGCTGCTCGTCGTCGACCAGCCGACCCGCGGTCTCCATGGCGCCCAGGAGGGAGTTGTCGGTGAAGTGGTTGGGCGGTTGGGTCGCGCCGGCGTGCACCTGTGGCTTGTGGGGTCCCTGTTCGCCGCGCACGAAAGCCGGGAGGATCTGCTCCGTCTTGGACTTGGGGCCGGGCAGCACCGAAGTGAAACCCGGCTTGACGATACGAACGCCCTTGGCGCGCAGCCGAACATCCGCCGTGCTGGCCTCCACGGTGGTCAGCGCCTTTTCGCAGTCCGGATAGAACGACGCGATGGTTCGCAACGCGATCGCGTCGTAGACCCGGTTGCCGCTCGGCCCCGACCGGGTGGTGGGGATGATCGCGTGGTGGTCGGTGATCTTCGCGTCGTCGAACCCGCGCGACGTCATCCGAAGGCGGGAGAGATCCAGGCCACCGACGGCCTCGGAATACTGCTTGCCCAGCGCCCCGAGCAGACCAGGCATTTCCGCCTTCATGCTGACGGGGAGATGCCGCGAGTCCGTGCGCGGATACGTGACCGACTTGTTCTCGTAGAGTTTCTGCACCTCGCTCAAGGTCTGCGCCGCCGACATTCCATAGCGAACGTTCATGTCGCGCTGCAGAGTGGTGAGGTCGTAGAGCTGCGGTGGCTTGACGTGCTGCGTTCGCGTCTTGACGTCGCCTACGACGAGGGGCGCGGCGGCGATCGACTTCGCGACCTCGTCCGCGGCGGCCTGGGTCTCGAATCGCTTGCCCGTGCTGATGAAAAGTGCGTCGCGGTATTTCGTGCGCAGCTCGAACCACGGGACGGAGACAAACTCGACGATCTCGTCATCTCGCTCGGCGATGAGCGCGAGCACGGGGGTCTGCACCCGCCCAACGCTCCACAGCACTCCGCCCTCGCCGTGCCGCACCGTGTAGTTGCGCGTCGCGTTGAGTCCCACCAGCCAATCCGCCTGGCTGCGACACTGCGCCGCCGCGGCGAGTCGATCGTAGGCCTTGGCTGGCTTGAGTTTGGAGAACGCCGCGGCGATCGCCGAGGGCGTCAGTGAGCTCAGCCACAGGCGCTGCGTCGGCTTGCCTTTGGTGCGGCTGAGCTGCGCAATGTTGCGAAAGATCAGCTCGCCCTCGCGTCCCGCATCCGTCGCGCAGATCACAGTCGTGGCTTTGCGCAGGAGCGCGGCCACGATCTTGTATTGAGCCTTCGACCGGGCGTCGCCGGTGAGCGCGAGCTTGAAGGGCTTGGGGAGGATGGGCAGTGTCTGCAGGTCCCAACGCCGCAGCGCCGCGTCGTACTCGTGCGGTTCACACAGACCGACGAGGTGCCCCAGCGCCCAGGTGACCTGATAGCCGCCACCTTCAAAGTAGCCGTCCCGGCGAGCGCGAGCACCGAGGTGGGCTGCGAGTTCGCGAGCCACGGATGGCTTCTCGGTGAGGACGACCTTCATGAGGGGGCGGGTGGGGCGGCAGCTACGGGTCTCCGGTGGCCGCTTCGGTCTCGAGGCGGTTGCCGGCAGCCGTCAGGGTGCCGATCAGGCTACGCCACGGGGTGTCGTGCGACCAGTCTCTGTTGCCAGCGAAGTACAGGTGTGAACGGGTGCCTTGAGAAGCCCGTCGAACCCACCCCCGCCCCCCCCGCGTTGTTCATCCCGATAGCTCGGCGCGCTTGTCATCCCCGGGTTTCGGCGACAGTGCGTTCGCGACGTCGAGCAGCCGCGTCTCCTTTTGGGGCTGAGCCTGTCACGGGGGAGGCATCGAGGCGGCACATGGTTCGGGACTCGACGTCGATGATGCGATTCAGAACATCGCACGCGTCGGGTCCGCATGTGAACTTCCCTGAGACTGCCGGGGCTGTGGAGACCCCCACGGCTCCACCGGAGCCCGCGTTTCGGCTAGAGACTGCCGTCGTCCAGCCCGACGAGCTCGCGCTCCAGCTGATCAACGAGAGCACGTTTGGCTTCGGGGTCGCCGACCGAACCGCGCGACTCACGTGTCGCAGGGTTTAGCGTTCCACCCATCTGAGCGGCGATCTCGAGCGCGGGGTTGCTTGGGGCCTGGTGCGCGGCACGTAGGCTCGAGAGGAGCTCGGACCAGGCTTTGGCGCGGTCAGGGGTGGGCCAACTCAGAGTCCCTTTGGCCAGCCGGAGGTGCTGCTGGAAGTCATCGTCAAGGTCCACGATTTCCCAGCCCGGCCAGACCGTCGCCAGGGTTCCGAAGTCCGCCTCCGTATTGTTGCAGGTCCACAAGGCCAGACGCTTGGGCTCGAGTTCGATGTGGACGCCGAATCTCGGCAAGTCGTCGAAGGTGATGTTGTTTGAGCGTTGGTGCCCGAGTAGTTCCGGGAGCTGCCCGGCTCCGAGTTCGAGATCTTCGACGTCGCCGCCCGCCCGCAACGCACCGATCCCCGAGGTATCGGTGATCGATACAGCGACATCGTTGTAGCTTGGGTTCTCGACGTCGACCCGCAGCCCGGGATACTCGCCCGTGCTGCGATCGCTCCGGAGGCTCCCGGTCGATACACCGACATAGCTTGCGAGGTCCACGACGCCTCCCCGCGCCCAGCGGATTTCCCATCCTGCCCACACGTGTGCCATGGCCCGCGCGTGTATGGATCGTTCAACAGGGTCCCACATGATGTCTTCGCCGCCGAACCACAAAAGCACCCGTCGGTCGTGGTCAATCACCGCCCCGCCTTCGCACCACACGTTGTCGAGCCAGCCCGAGACACGATCGACGGGACCACGACTCTGCACGAACTCAGTCGCGAGCTGCGGACCCCAAAAGAGCTCTCGGTCCAAGCGATTCGCACACCAATGGTCGTAGTAAAGCTGCCACTGGTCGTCGCGAACTACGACCAGATTTGCGCGCTGTCCCATCGTCGGCGTTGAGCCGAGGTTAGCATGCGTCCCGATATCGACGCCCGCAGCACCTGAACCGTCCACGCCGTGGGGTTTGGTGGGGGGAAAGAGACCAGCCTGGAGGAAAGAGACCAGCCGGAAGAGACCAGCCTGGAAGATGTGCTTCGTGCAAGAAGAGACCAGCCTGGAAGATGTGCTTCGTGTGGGGAAGAGACCAGCCTGGAAGATGTGCTTCGTGCAACGATCGCGGCGCACGGTCGACCGCTACGGTGCAATGTCGACCCCGCGAAACCTCTATCCTGACACCAC
>CAJXVA010000118.1 GCA_913061055.1 uncultured Pseudomonadota bacterium | reverse complement strand
CTACACTAGATCGCTCGTCGGCAGCGTCAGATGTGTATAAGAGACAGAAGCAACACCGCCCCCCTCCAGCCCACAGCCCGCCTTCGATTGGGTGCTCGTTCCACAAGCACGGCTGTGGCACGCACTCACGCGGCGCGCGACCACGTTTCGGTGCGGCCGGTCGTCGATGGGAAGTGCCTCCGGCGAGAGGCTTGCCGGGACACCTGATGAAGACGTGCGGTGTGCGCGGTGCGATCGCGCCACCGAGCGACGAGACATCTCCGGCGCGCAGACCGTTCCCGACCCGGTACCCACGCTCGCCACGAGGTAGCTGCGTCAGGCCTCGTTGGGGCAGAGCCCTGGCTCGACGAGATGTGGCACCTCGACGAGGAGGAGCTCGGAATGCTCTCGCGCGGCCACGGACATCACACCGTGCCCGATCCCAACACCGTCTCCGCGGTCGAGAATGAGCTCGCCCAAGGACACGGATCCGTGGACCACATGCAACCAGGCGCACCGTCCCGGCTGAAGCGTTCGGGCTGTCCGCTGTCCCGGATAGAGCAGCATCGAGAACACGGACGCATCCTGCGCAAGACTCAGCGTTCCCGGTCCGCCGCCTTGCGACGCAACGAGGAGCATTCGTTGCTTGCGCTCCCCCTCGCTAAACCTCAGGCACTCCGATTCGTCTGCGGCCACGTCCAGAGAACAACCGAGCGAAATCCGAAAGACGTGCACGAAGTGCGTGTTCGACGGGTTGAGCTCGCGACACACGAGATCGGGTCCCGGGCGAACCCGCTCGAACGAACCAGCGTCGAGAATCGAGGAACGCTCGTCGACATCGCGCCGGACGAGCCGCCCCGCGCGGACGTACGTGATGACCTCCGCCGGGAGGCGTGGAGCCGAGAAACGGGTGCTGGCTTGCGGGCCCCATCGCACCTCGTCGAGACTCTGTAGCCCTCCAAAACCGGCGACTCGGTCCGGTGCCTCGGGATCGAAGGTCAGCCATCGCTCCCGATTTTGGGTCCTCTCGTAGAGACGGCTGTTCGCCCTACGCACCAGAAAGACATTGTCCATTTGTGTCGATCAAACCGGCCGATTCTCCCGGCCGACCCTGACAACCTGCATTCTTCGGTCCGAACCCACAATCGCCTGCAAACAGCGACTTGAATCCGCCTCCAACGACGTTCCTCCGAGAAGTCGTTCAAAACGACCGTATTCAATCAATATGACCGCCTCCGTCCGGCCGTTTTCACATGCTCGGCGTCTGCTTTCGGTGCTTGCGGAGGCGGCCGTATTGCTTGAGCTTCCGATACAACGTCGCGGAACCGATCCCGAGCTCGCGGGCGGTGAGCGCCTGGTTGCCCTCGAAACGATCGAGTGTCGCGAGAATGTGGTTCTTCTCGATCTCCCTCAGGGGAAGCGTCACTCCGCCCGGCAGGAGCGGCTCACGAGCACCGCGGCGCACTTCCTCGGGCAAGTCCTCCAGCGTCACCGCCTCGCCGACCGCCAGGGCCGCTGCCCGCTCCATCGCGTTTTGCAGCTCCCGAACGTTGCCGGGCCAATCGTAGCGCAGCAGGAGGTCCGCCACCTTGGGGGTCAACCTCGAACACTGCGTCGACATCCGTACCGCCGCCTCCCCCAGCAGAACCCGAGCGAGTGGAAGGATGTCGTCCTTGCGCGCCCGTAGCGGCGGAATCACGAGTTCGACCACCTTGAGACGGTAGTAGAGGTCATTCCGAAAGCCTCCGTCCACGATCTCTTGTTTGAGGTCTCGGTTGGTAGCGGCCAGGATGCGGACGTTGACGGGACGCACCCGGTTCTCCCCAATGCGCCGTACCTCTCGCTCCTGAAGCACGCGCAGCAACTGAACCTGCATACTGGCGGAGACCTCTCCGATCTCATCGAGAAACAGCGTTCCATGGTTGGCGGCTTCGAAGATTCCGGGGCGGTCGGCCGCCGCCCCGGTGAATGCACCGCGGGCGTGGCCGAACAGCTCGCTTTGCAGCAGGCTCTCCGTCATCGCACCGCAGTTCACGGCAATGAACGGGCCTCCCGCGCGAGCTGAACCGTCGTGAACCATCCTTGCGATCCGTTCTTTGCCGACCCCTGTTTCGCCTGAGATGAGCACGGTCGCATCGACTTTCGCGACGCGCAGCGCGAGGTCCACCACGCGCGCCATCTGAGGACTTTTTGCGACGACGCCCAGGGGCTCCTCCACTCCCGGCGCTACGCGGACCAGCTTGCGACGATGCGCGCGGAGCTTGGCCTCTGCAGACTTGAGTGTGTCGGTGACTCGGCTGAGCGAAACGTCGAGACACTCCTTGAGCCTCTGCGAGTCGAAGAACGCCAGTTCCTGGCTGTGCTCGTCGCCCCATTCGTCCCGGGTGTGCCCGACGAGGTGGCAGGCTGCGTGCCCCTGCCCAAGGCAACGACCTTCGAGCACGTAGACCTCTGTGCCAGTCGCCTGGCTGCAATACCCGCTCAGGAGGCCGCACAGCGTCCAGCAGACCGCCGAATCGGACTGCCCAAAATGAAGGAGATGCTGCTCCGCCTCGTAGGACGCCTGCAACGCGAGGCCGGCGGGGCCCTGAGGGTCGTCCGCGCCCGACTCCGCCACGAACAGCCCTTGTAAAGTACAGATCCGGGCAGCACCCCGGCGCAAGTCCTCATCGCCGGTCCAGTCATAGGTCTTGCGTGCCGCCGCAGCCATCCGCCACCCATGCGCGAAGCCAAATTGCGTGAGCACGGCTCGCGCTGCGATCAGCCCGAAATTCTCAACTAAATATTGTCTCAGCAGCCCCATGGCCACCGCGTCGAGGAGGAGCGTTCTTTGCCCCGAAAAGCGAATCACCCCACGCTGCGAGTCGAGCTCGAGCAACTCGTGGTGGGTGAGCTCATCGAGCCGCATCAAGGGGGTCCATCAAATCGATGGACTCATAGCCCCTTTCTGATGGACGAGCAATGAGCAGCTCTAGGATCACGGTGCAACCGAATGATTGTGTTGGTCAATATGGACGGGCAGCGAATTGCACACGTACCAACGGGTGAGCAAAGCGCAGCCGACCACGCAGACAGCCCCAAAATCCCGACAGCCAAAGGGGTCGACGGGTCCTGCTCGGGGTCCGGAGCTTCGGCGGCTGGCCAACGCCAAGCTCGGTGCTCAGCATCGCATGTCGCAAGCAGCGACAGCGGTCGTGTATTGCGAAGCCAACTTCGGCGAGCTGGATGGAAAGACCGCCAACGGATTGGTGCGCCACTCGGAACGCTACAAAATACTATCGGTGATCGACAGTACGAAGGCCGGCCTCGACGCCGGCGAGGTGCTCGGCGAGCCGACCTCAGGGATTCCGATCTGTCGGGACCTGGCCGCCGCCTTCGTCGAGGCGGGAGAGGTTGTTCCCGACTACCTCATCTTCGGGATGGCGCCCGCAAGCGGAATGCTCACCGCCCGCGAGCGCGTGCTCCTGCTCCAGTGCATGGACCACGGGATGAGCATCGTCAGCGGTCTCCACGAGTTTCTGGGTGACGACCCGGAGTTCGCCGCAAAGGCCCTGGAGCGCGACGTCGAGATTCGCGATGTTCGGAAGCCTCGTCCCAAGACCGAGCTGAGAATGTTCAGCGGGCGGGTTCAGGAGGTCACGTGCCCTCGAATCGCAGTGCTTGGGACCGACTGCGCGATCGGTAAACGTACAACAGCCACGGTGCTGACGCAGGCGCTCATCGACCAAGGGCTCAAGGCGGTCTTGGTCGGCACCGGGCAAACGGGGCTGATGCAGGGGGCTCGATACGGCGTCGCGTTGGACGCGATCCCATCACAATTCTGCGCGGGTGAACTCGAACGAACAATCGTCGATGCGTTCGAAGCCGAGGACCCTGACGTGATCGTCATCGAGGGACAGGGAGCGCTCAGCCACCCCGCATTCTCGACGTCGAGCTTCATTCTCCGAGGCAGCTGCCCGAACGCGGTGATTCTGCAGCACGCACCACGCAGACGTCATCGGTGCGACTTCGAGAATATGCCGATGCCGAATCCGGGAACGGAGATCAATCTGATCCAAACCTTCTCGGATACGAAGGTGATCGGGTTGACCATCAACCACGAGAATATGGAGCCGGCTGCGGTCGACGGAACGATTGCGATGTACGAGTCCGAGCTCGGCATCCCGGTCACGGACGCCCTGACCAAGCCGCCCGAGCACCTGGCCCAGATCGTCCTCTCGGCGTTCCCGAAACTGCGGAAGAAAACGTTCGAGTACGCGTGAGCGCCCCTCGCATCCGGATCGACCTCGAGAAGATTCGCCACAACACGCGCACTCTGGTCGAACGTCTCGCAAAGCGCGGTATCGACGTCACCGGCGTCACCAAGGCCACGGTCGGTTCAGCAAGAGCCGGCGCCGCGATGCTCAGCGCCGGCGCGACGGGGCTCGGAGATTCCCGCATCGAGAACATCGAGGCGATGCGGCGTTTGGGTATGACCTGCCCGATGACGCTGCTTCGCTCGCCGATGCTGAGCCAGGCGCGAAGGATCGTCGAGAGCGCCAACACGAGCCTCAACACCGAACTGGAGGTCATCGACACCCTTTCCCACCACGCATCTCAATCCGAGCGCGTCCATGCGGTGGTGCTCATGGTCGAGCTTGGCGATCTGCGAGAGGGGCTCATGCCCGGCGACCTCTCGCACGCTGTTCGAGAGGCGCTCCGATTGCCGTACATCACGCTGCGAGGGATCGGCACCAACCTTGCCTGTCACGGCGGCGTCGTCCCAGATGCCGAGAAGATGTCGGAACTCTCGAAGCTTGCGGATTCCATCGAGTCGGAGTTCGGCGTGCATCTCGATGTGGTGTCCGGTGGAAATTCGGCCAATCTCGACTGGGCTCTGGGAACTCACGACACCGGACGCGTGAACAACCTGCGTCTGGGCGAGTCGCTCCTGCTCGGGCGCGAACCGCTTCACCGCCAGCGGATTGATGGACTCCACACCGATGCCGTCACCCTCATCGCGGAGGTCATCGAGTCGAAGGTCAAGCCCCGGCGCCCTTGGGGAAACACGGCACAGTCGGCATTTGGGGACCAGCCGGCGGTCGCTCCCGCCGGGTTCACCGTGCGGACGATCCTCGCCCTTGGCCACCAAGACACAGACCCGAGCGGCCTCGAGCCACCCGAAGGGTTCACCGTCCTCGGTGCCAGTAGCGACCACCTCATCCTGAACTCGCGGCCGCCCTGCCTTCCGGTCGGGTCCGAGGTCTGCTTGGGGGTCAACTACAGCGCGCTCCTCAGAGCGATGACCTCCGCGTCCGTGGCGAAGGTGTGAGCATTCCCGAAGGCTGAGCTCCGGTCACAAAAGAAGAGCCAGACCCGAGACCTCGTGCGACGGTGGTCCGAGGGACTCCGATGCGTACACCGGACGAGGCAGGCTTGAAGGTGGGACCTCCAACAGGCCCCACCACAAACGGCCTTTGGACTCGGCGATTGATCACCACCGCGCTGCTCATGATGGGGAGCTGTCGGACCGCTGGTCTCGAAGCTCCTTCAGAGCATCGCTCGCCACAGTCGGACCCACCTCTGCCGCCCGCTGCCGTCGCCGCCCCCGAGCGCCGACCTGCCGACCCGATGGAATGGGCGGACGTCCCGCTGCCGTACCCGCCCGAGGCTATCGTGGTGCGACGCGTGCCGGACATCTCCCCGGTGGTCTTGTTCGCGGACGAAGCGGCCGCCCTGCGTCGCCGGGTTGCAGACCAACTCGTGGCGTTGGGCTACGAGGTCGTGCCGATCGAAGACTTGGAACAAATCGAGTCGTCAGCCGCCCAGGGACGGCTGCCCCTCGAAGGCGATCTCCAGTGTCAGGTTCCGCTTACGCCGTCCGAGGTCGGTGCGCGGTATTTCACCTCGTATCCCCAAGCCCACATCGACACGACGTGCACGCCAGGGTCCGATGCGAAACCCGGGCCCTCGGACTGTCGCTTGTCGGTTCTGGTCGGGCGCGCAGGGGTCGTGCCTCGGTTCGTGAGCCCGCCGATCCGCGATGCCCACGACCCGTCGGCGTGGGCCCGGGTCTCGCTCCAAAGGAACGGAGAGAGTGTGCCCGGGGGCATCATCGGTGGGGTCGAAGGCGGCACGGATATCGGCCTGAGGTTCGACGGAATCAGCGAGGTGGGGCCATGGAAGCAGTCGCCTCGGGAAGCGATCGCGGATGCGCTCATCAGGGATCGCTTCCGGTGCGTGCATCCAGATCCCCGGGTATCTGCGCACTGGGAGTTGTCCGTGGCCGTCGATCGCACAGGCACGGTGGAGCGATGTGCGGCAAGCAGCGCGGACCTGCCCGCGCGCGCGCAGGACGGAGACTGCCTGTGCCAACAGCTCGAGACTGTGAGCCTGGGTCGAGGGAAACCCGGCCGACGGCTCCGCGCCTACGTGCGGGATCCGGGGCTGAGTTCGATGAGCTGGCGGCGGCTCGAACCAGTCCAGCCGCGCACGCAAGCCTGGATTCAGCGATTGGGCGAATCCCCCGAGGCTCGTGCGTGCCTGCACTCGGCCCATCGGGTCCAGACGCCCTGGCACGGGAGAGCCGTGTTGGAGCTCTCCCCTTCCGGAGAGGTCCAAGCCCTGGAGATGTTCGGTGAGATCTCGACGACCGAAACGGTCGACCTCGCACAGTGCTTGGTGCGAGCGTTCGAATCGGTCGCGCTCCCTTGTCGACCGCCTGGAATCGAAACTCTTCATGTCGCGATCGAACTCGATCCGATCGGTGGCGTCGATCGGTAGGCACCGTCCGCCCATGCGTCAGATCAATGGTTGATCACCTGGTACCCCTCGAGCACGTACCGAGCGATATCCACGTGCTCGCGGCCCTCCCCCAGGATTGGGATCTTCGCCTCGCGCACGGCATCCAACACGTCAAAGCGAATGCAGCACATGTTGCAGGCCTTGGTACTCGCCGGCGTTCGACCCGGACTTTGTCTTCGACGCCCACCAACACATCGCGTTCTGATTCACGTGCGTGGGTCGATCGCTCGAGCCCGAACAACAGCTCGCGCTCGTCCTGCGAGATGTGCTCGGTCTGTCCAACGCCGAGGCGGCGACCCATGCGGGCGTGAGCCAGTCCGTCCTGCGGCACCGGTTGTCCGACGCCCGCAAGCACATGCAACGCTCCTTCGATGGGCTGTGTGCCATCGTCGCCAAACAGGGCGTCTGCTACCAGTGCTCCGGATTGCGAGACACATTTCCGGCCGCGCAGCGCGGCCCCTCGGTGCCCGGACTGGGAACCGAGGATGACGACGCCGAGCAGCGATATCGACACCGACTCAACGTCGTGTCTGAGGCTGACCTCGATGGAGGCTCCACTGCACGACTGCACGAGATGCTCTTCCGAGTCATCGACGCCCACGAAACCGGCTAGCCCTCCGAACGGTGAACGCCGCTCAGCCTGCCGGGCGACACACCTGGCCAGCGTCACTGATCTGCGCCTGGGTCCGGTAGGTGTTCAAGCCCAACCAGTGCTTGGGCTCGACCCGCGGAATGGTCCCGTCCTCGCGCACGTTGGTCACGTGGTAGGCGTTCTGGTTCCAGATCCGCCGGGCGGGAATCCAGCGGTCGTCGGCGTCGCGGATCACCTGCACCGCCGGCGGACCATCCTCGACGTAGTTGGGTCCACGATTGGAGACGACGATGATCTCGGCGGAGCCATCGTTGTCGACGTCGACGACCACCGGATACTCCCACTGCGTCCAGCTCGTTCGCGGCGTGGTCAAGAGCGGCTCTCCAACGGTGTCAAAGACGAACAGTGAGGACTCGTCGGCGTACATCGCCTCGGCTTGTCCATCGCCCAAGAAGTCGAAGGCTGCTCCTGCTCCGCCGCCCGTGGTGTCGGCAACCGGGACCGTCCACTTCACGGAGAGGTCGTGCTCGAAGGTGCTGTAGGAGTCTCCTCCGCCGGTGAGAATCTCCGGGAGGCCGTCACTATCCACGTCGTGGACCGCCGCGGGCACCCGGTCGACGAGCTCTGGCAGGATCGCGTCGACCGAGAGGGTTCCGTCGTGTTCGACGATCGAGAGTCCGACGCCAGCGATCACGACCTCGGGCTCCATGTCCCCGTCGATGTCGAAGACCACCGGGTGAGACAGCACGCCTTCACGGGGATGATCGTAGTAGACGGTTCCGTCATGATGGTAGGCGATGCCATCCATCATGATCTCCATGTCGTCGTCCCCGTCGAGGTCCGCGACGGCGTTGGTCAGCGCTTGGCCAAGGTGATCGGACTGCCACAGCAACGTGCCCTCGTGATCGAACACGTACGGGCCGGTGACGATCTCGACATCATCGTCGTTGTCGAGGTCGGCAAGCGCAACCGTGCGCGAGTGCAATCCATCGAGTTCCTCGCCCTGCCAAAGGATCGAGCCGTCGTGGTTGAATGCTGTGAGTCGTAGGGCGGTCGGGTCTTCCCCTGCCGCTGCGATGATCTCCACGAGTCCGTCGCCATCGATGTCCCCCAACGCCGGATGGGAGACCCAATAGACGTTCTCCTCGATCATGAAGTGAACATCCCCGGTTTCCCCGTCGAGCACGAACAACCTCGCTTCGACGGGCACGAGATCGGGCAGCGTGCTGGGGAAGGCCACGACGACGACGTCCGGCGTGTCGCAGAGGTCGATCTCCCCGTCGTCGTTGTCATCGGTGAGGTTCGCAACCAGTGGCGTGGCCATCACCTCGACGAACTGATCCTGACCCGACCACGACCACTGGACCTCCGGTTCGAACGAATCCGGCGGAGCTTCGTCAGTGCATGGTGCAGGTGCGTTGCCATCCTCAGGGTCCACGGTGCAGACCTGCCCCGGCGGGTCGGGAATGTCCGGCGTGCCAAAGGTGATCCCGGACGTGTCCTCCGACGAATCGTCCGCCTCCGTGGCACCACTGCTGGATCCGCTCGAAGTCGTCCCCGGCTCCGTCGTCCCGAACCCCGAGGAACTCGACGAGGTCGGCAGCGGTCCTTCGGTCCCGGCGGATTCGCCCCCGGTGAAGGCTATGCCCTGCGTCTCGGACTGACACCCGACGAGTGCGAGTCCGGCCATCACAAGCCAGGGGGTGCGAAGCGCGAAGGAGCGGAACTCGGGTCGAAGCATAAGCCAAGGACTAGTCATCGCTTGGGTTGAGCCCCGCCGGCGCGGAAGGGGTAACGAGTTTTTTTTGGCGCTCCTCCAGAGCCTTGCGATACGGACTCTTGGGGTGCGCGGCCAGGAACGATGAGATCGCTTTGGCTTCAGCGTCCTCGCGACCCAGCTTCCGCAACGCGCGGAGGCGACCGTACCCGGCCTCTTGCACCAAGACCGGGTCTTTGCCCTGCTCGAGGTAGCGGTCAAACGTCTTGAGCGCCGCACCGGGCCGCCCCAGCTGGGTCAGCTCGAGCTCGGCCAGCGTGACCAGGGCGCGCCGGGCCGCGGGGACCTTCGGATACGACCGGACCGCTCGTCGGTAGATCTGGGCAGCCTCCGAGTGTTCTCCGGCGGCGCGGCTGGCCTGCGCCCGCTCGAGCAACTCGTTGAGGCTGGCTCGTTTGGCCGGCGGACGAGCAGGCTCCGCGACCGCGTCGCTGTGCTGCGGGGGCGCCTCGCTCGAGGTGTCTGGAGGCGGTGGCTCGACTTCGGGCTTGGTGGGTTGTGGGGATTCCGGACGCGGAGGTGCGGTCTGGGGCGGTGCGACGGGCTCCTGCTCGAGCACGGCCGGCGCTGAGGGTGCAGAGCGGGGTTCGTCTTGCGAGGGCCACAACAACGCCGCGGCCACGGCGGCGACCACGACCGCACCGGTGACTACGACGGCCGGGTGGACGGCCGGGGGCGGGGCCAACTCGGCCCCGACGAGCGCGCCCTCGATCAAGGCCGCATCCGCCGCATCGACCGGCTCCTCCCCTTCGCTGTAGTCGCGAAGCTCGTCGAGCAGGCTCATCGTCGTCGGCTCCGATCGTCGGTGAGGTCGTGTTCGACCTGGGCACGCAGCTTCTTGAGACCTTGAAACAGCCGCACCTTGATCGTGTTGGGCTTGGCGCCGGTCATCTCCGCGATCTCGGCGACGGCATACCCGAGACCATAGCGCAGGACGATGGCCTCTCGATGAAGCGGCCCGAGTTCTTCGAGGTAGCGCTCCAGAGGACGCGGCAGTCGTTCAGAGAGCAACCTCGCGGCGTCTTCCTCAGCTCGGAGGCTCTCGGCGTCGACCTTCGCATCGACGTCCTCCAGGTTTCGGCGCGAGCGGTTGACGGCCTTGATCGCGCGCCGAACACAGATCCGCGAGGCCCACGTCTCGAGCGAAGCCTCCCCTCGAAAGCTGGCCGCGCCGCGGAGGACATCGATCAGGCACTGCTGCACGATGTCGTCGAAGTCGCGATGCGCACCCACCACGGCCCGCACCACGCGCTTGCACCGCGGCATCAGCCGGCGCGCGAGTTCACGTCCTGCGTCCGCATCGCCTTTGGCGAGCGCGCGCATCAGCGCCTCGTCACTCATACGAGGCTCCGGGATCCCGGCCCAGTGCAGCGGTACAGCAAGAACCTGCATGGTACGGGACCTCAGAGCCCCCACGCAGCGAACGGGGTAACGGCGCCCTCAACGACGCAACAGGCTGTACGAAATGCCCACCGAGGCCTGCCCGCGGATCAGATGTGGTGCGAGCCGGACGTCGCGCCCATTGGGGCCGAACACGGCGTAGTCGAACCGATTGAGCGCCACTTCCATCCCAACCCCCAACGTGGCTTCCACCCCGGCGCCCAGGGCGACTCGCGCCCGGGCCATCGCGCCGGTCCCGACCACGCTGCGGGTCCCCCGAACGGTCTCGATACCGGCGTCCACCCGGGTCGGAGCGGAGCGCTGGAGGTCGAGCGACCCCTGGGCTTCCAGGTCGACCGCGAGGCGATCGGACACGCCCAGCCTGGCGCCTACGGCCCCCCGGATGCCGTGCCGGTTCACCGCAAAGGCAACATCGGAGTCTTCGACGCGAACCGGGATCCCCCATCGATATCCCAGGGACACGTAAGGAATCGGGCGGATTCTCCACGCGACGCCGAGCTCGAATCCGCTGCTCCACGGAGCGCGATCGGCAAGGCTCGATCCACCGTAACGAGCGTCGATTCGCAGCCGGTCCCACTGCGGCTCGGCGACGTTGGGTTCGGGCGCTTCGAGAACATCCGTAGGCGGCGCTGGTGGGATGGGTTCCGGTGCCGGCAAGGGCTCGGGTTCCGGTTCGGGTTCGGGCTCCGGCGCCACGACCTCGACCATCCCGATCGCCGCTCCCCCCACGAGCGCCGAAGTGATCGAGCCTGCGATGATGCCGATTGCGTCGCCCGTCGCCGCGGGGTTCTTCGCATCACGAGGAATCGTCCGGGCCAGAACGCGATCCCCTTGTGCGGTGACCAGGTACAGCACCGCCTCCTGCGGATCGTCGAGGTCGATCCAAAACACCCCCAACGCCCCCTGTTCCTGCGCGAGGGCGGAGGCCCATCGCGCCTGCGAAGCCAGGCCCGCGGATTCGGGAAGGGCGGCATCGATCACGCTGGCATGCGTCGCGATGAACGACATGGTGAGTCGCTCGACCTGAGCGTCTGCCGCCGGCGTGTCCGGGCGCGCGGCGAAGAGCACCGCCGGCTCGGTCGCTTCAGCCGCCGCCACGGGCTGCGAAGCGACCGCGAGCACGATGCTCATCGCGAAGCTTTCAAACCCCAGGATCACCAGACCCAGAGCCTACCGCGACAAACGGCCTCAGCGCCCAAAGCGGCCGGAGGACGCTCAGAGTCCTGTCAGACACTGCCGTCCGCGTGACACACTGCGCCGCATCATGGCGCGCTCCGATCAAGCCCCCACGAACTCCGGATTCTCTGCGAAGACCGACGGATCGGTCGTCATCGCCGACCTCGACCTCTCCGGCAAGACCGCCATCGTCACCGGGGGCTACAGCGGCCTCGGACTCGAGACCACCCGCGCCCTTGCGGCCAAGGGTGTGGCGGTCATCGTTCCCGTGCGCTCGCCGGAGAAGGCGACCGAGGCGTTGGCGGGCATCGAAGGCGACGTCAAGACCCACGCCCTCGACCTCGCGAACCTCGCCTCCGTCCGCAGCTTTGCCGAAGCCATGCTCGGCCAGCTCGACGGGCTCGACATGCTGATCAACAACGCCGGCATCATGGCCTGCCCCGAGGCCCGCGTCGGTCCTGGTTGGGAGTCCCAGTTCGGCGTGAACCACATGGGTCACTTTGCGCTGACGCAAGGGTTGATGCCGTTGCTCACCAAGACCAAGGGCGCCCGAGTCGTCGCCCTGTCCTCGACCGGCCACAAGATCAGCGGCATCCGCTGGGACGACATCCAGTTCGACGCGAAGTACAACAAGTGGAAGGCGTACGGGCAGGCCAAGACCGCCAATGCCCTGTTCGCCAACGCCCTGTCCCGTCGCCTCGCCGATACCGGAGGACTCGCGTTCTCCGTCCATCCCGGCGGCATCTTCACGCCGCTGCAGCGCCACCTCCCCAAAGAAGAGATGGTCGCGCTGGGTTGGATCGACGAGAGCGGCGAGCCCTCCGAGACGGCGAAGGCCAGCTTCAAGACCCCCGAGCAGGGATGCTCCACGACGCTGTGGGCAGCGACCTCGGAGAAGCTGGCCGGCAAACCCGGCGTGTACTGCGAGGACTGCGACATCGCCAGCCCGACCGACACCGATTCCCCGGCGGGCCGGTTCATGGGCGTCAACGATCATGCGTGCGATGACGAGGCCGCTGAGCGGTTGTGGACCCTCAGCGAATCGCTGCTCGCCGCCGTCTGAGCCCGGGGATCACTCCGGGATTGCGCACATCCCAACGTCTTCCAACCCAGGCTGGGCCTGGCCTTCGTCGAAGGCGGACACGCACTCTTGGCCTCCCGCGACGCCGCCGCAGCCCGCGGATGGTTCGGCGTCGGACAGATCACAGTAGTCGGTGCAGCAACCCGTCCCGGTGCAGCCGGGGACGACGGTCGGGGCTGCGCAGAACAGGCCTGGGTCGCAGGCGTTGGCGTACTCGCACGCGTCACCGTAGGCACCGAGGTCGGGGCCTGAGGCATCCGGGACGCACACGAACCCGCCGGCGCCGGGATAACACCCCTCACCATCGGCGCACCCCAGCAGCGGATCACACTGCGGCAGGCACAGCGGAAGCGCGCCGTCGTTGGCCACGATGCATGCGTCGGCCGGGTTGTCGCACAGCGAGGCCTCTGGGGATCCCTGGCACAACGAGACGCACGTGCCCGTGTTCTCTTCGTCGACGTTCCAACACATCGACCCGGTGTCGCAGCTGTCGACCCCGCTCACCCCGCTCCCCTGGACGGTGCAGGTGTCCCCCGGCTGCCCGGGGTTGCCGTCGACAGGTGAACATCGCGAACCGTTCCACGATGGTCCGCCGTCGTTCGCCCACGGCATGCACTTCTCGTCGGCAGGGCAGTCCTGAGCCCAAAGGTCGCATCCGAACACATCAGGGTTGTCGTCCGTATCAGGGCACAAGAACGCACACCCAGGTTCGGTGTCGCTGTCGGTTTCGGGGTCTGGAGGTAGGCTGGTGGTGGAGCCCTCCTCGCCTCCGTCGTCGTCGTCGGGGTCTAGAGTCGATGGAGGATCCTCGGTGTCCTGCACCGGCTCGCCGGTCGTTGGTTGTGGACCGCTGGTCGCGGCGATGAGGCCTTCAGACTCGCCATCCTTCGCGTCGCATCCAGGCGCCAAGAGGGAAAGAACTGCCAAAACCTTGAAAACACTCGCTTTGTTCATCATTCGGGGCTCGCTATCGCGGAACGATCTGAAAATAGCAAAACTAATATTTAAGACAAGTTAAACTAACAAAACCACCGTGAAGACTTTTGGGCGAAGGGTTCGTTGGACCCACGACTCCTCGCGCGCCCACCATGAAGCGAGCGGCACCTGTCGCGGCGAGACGTACCGATGAAGCGAGCAACACCGTTTGGATCTTGGGGGCACCTCGGTGTGCAAGGTGGTCTGCTCCTGGGATTCGGTTTCGCTCTCGTGGGCACCCCCGGGGCCCCCGCCCACGCGGGAAGCGACTGCTCCGCGACGCAGGCGTGCGGGCTCAAGAAGCCCAACGTCTTGCTCGTCGTCGACTACTCGTCGTCGATGAACGAAGCCCTCACACCGACCCAGACCAGGTGGGAGGCGACCGTGCAAGCGATCGAGAGCCTTGTCGTGGCCGACAACGGCTTCTTCGACGAGCAGATGCACATTGGACTCCTGCGCTTCGGACATGATCCCGATCCAGGCACCGACGGCACCGTGATCATTGAAGGCGGGCAGGTGGAGTCGTCGGGAATCATCGATGGGCATGCCATCGACGCGGGCTGGTACGACCCGGTCAACGACCCCTCGGGATACTTCGAGTGTTCGGGCACTCAGGTCGTCGCTGCGTTGGCCGCCGCCGGCCCCCCACTGTGTGTCGGTCCCTCGTGCGAGGGCATCGAGAGCTGGACCGAGGGGGCGCTCGAGGCAGCCCGCGACTACATTGCACAGACGCGCCTCGACCATCCGCAGGACACGACCCCGGGCGACGAACGGGACACCTTCGTCGTGCTGATGACCGACGGGATGTGGACGACGCCACAAGGGCAGTCTCCCGTGGACAACCTGCATGACCCGGTCCCCCTCGCCGGGGACCTCCTCGGTTCCGACGACGTGCCGATCTACGTCATTGCATTCGGTGACGCGTTGGGAGCAGCGTTTGCGGATGACATGGCCAACGCGGGAGGAACAACCGCCGCACTCGGGGCCTCGGATGGAGGGGAGATCGAGACCGCACTCGCTGCCGTGGGCGAGGACATCGCCCAGTCCATGATTGGCCCCCTGTGCGGCGAGGAGGCGCCTCGCATCATGGTCATCCTCGACGCCTCGAGTTCGATGCTCAACGTCGGCGACCCCCTGGTGCCCGGCGCAACCCTTCCCGGGGCGATGGGAACGACTGGTTGGGACATCGCCCGGCGGGTGCTCGTGGACTCCCCGTCGTTCTTCGGGATCCAACCGGCCGGACTGGACGGCGCCTCGCTTCAAGAACTCGCCCACATCGGTGTGATGGCGTTTGGGAGCGAAGGCGAGCAACAGGTGTTGAGCAACTACGGGCCCTGCACGAGGACGAACGTGGACTGGGCGCTCGACCCAAACACCTCGTGCGGGGCGGGGTGCGACGATCCGTGGGACGGACCCCCAATCATTTGGTCCCCGCAAGGGCCAGGGTCAGCGGCCTACCCGGGCTTCGACCAGGACACGTTCAGCACGATGCCGCAGTGCCAACTGGGAGTCGGGTTGGGCCCCGGCCCGTGCACAGGATCGGCAACCGCCACGCACACGGGGTTGGCGCTCGCCAATGCCAACGCCGAGCAGTACCGACTCGATCCCCCGGGGACGACGACCGTCTCCGCGTCCACCGTCTTCATCAACATCTTGATCACCGATGGGTCCTACGGGGACCAAGGCTGGTCCACCGACGAACAAGTCTCCGCCGAGTTGCAGGACATGTATGGCAACGACAACACGACCACGTTCGTCGTCGGCTTCGGAGAAGAGCTCGCATCAGCGGAGCTCGCCAACATGGCGTGCTGGGGGTCCGGCGGCACCGGAATCCCGTGTACCGGTGGCTCGATCGCCCCGTTGATCGCGGCGGACGAGAGCGCGCTCCGAGACGCACTGGAACAGATCTCGGAGACCCTCGCGTTCGACACCTGTTGCCAACCGTTCGGCTGCCCTGCCATCCCCTCGGAAACCGGCGGCTCAACGTCGAGTGAGTCTGGAGGCGACACCGGAGATGGCAGCACGACCGACGCATCCACCGGCTCGAGCTCGACCGGGACGTTCGGGACCACGGGTCTTGCACCTGCGACGACGGGAAGCCCAGCGGATAGCTCCGGCGGGAGCACCTCGGCGCCCCCCAACCCCAACACGACGAGCGGGACAACGGCTCCGTCGGGCGCTGGAAGTGAGCCGGAGGGCTCAACCGGTGAGGTCGAACTCGACACTGTCGGCCTCGACGGGTGTAGCTGCAGCAGCACGCAGGCCGACGACTCGGGGCGATGGCTGGGTGGCGCTTGGCTGCTCGTGCTGTTCGGCCTCATCAGAGGACGACGACGGCCGGCAGATCTGCCATCGTAGCCCCCGTCATGCGCCGTCTGTCGCTCAGTCTCTGTGCCGCTCTTGCGCTCGCCCTCCTCGGCTGTTCCTCGGACACTTCCGGTGACACGGACGGGACCTCCAGTTCGACCACGGACGCGAGCTCGAGCAGCAGCACCACCAGCGCAGATACGAGCTCGAGCGGACCCGACCTGTGCGAGACGTTCACGGTCGAGCTGGGTGACGAGCCGTGCGTGCGATTCGGCGTGCACCAGATCGCCGACTTCGTAGAGGACTGCGGCCCCGTGACGTGCACCCCACGAACGGAGCCGGCTGACGGTTTCCTGCCCGACGCTCTCAGCGTTGGCGCCGACTGCTCCTTCGAAGGCACCGTTGGAGAGGACCGCATCGGCGGATGGGCCCAAATCGTCGATGTGGAACGCGACGGCCAGACGCTGATGGTGCCGTTCTGCGCCGTCCAGGAGACCTCATTTGCCGGATACACCGTCGAGGCCACTCCAGGCCCCGTCGTCGCGCAGACGTTCGACCCTGCCGGCGCCGTCGCGCTCGACTCTGATCCGACCCTGCGAGTCCGCCCGGCCCAAGACTGTCCCGGCGACGACTGCAGCTTCTCCTTCGCCTTCACTGTGTCGCCTGGAGGATTCGACCCGGGGACGGTCGTACTCGGCGCTGAGATCGAGGACGAGGGCGGAGTCGGCACGCTCGTGCAACCGATCTCTGCCAGCAACAAGATGCTGGACCCAGAGCTCGCCGACCGGCCATGGGTCTTCGGCATCGAGGTCAACTACTGCCTGCAACCCGCAGGTGCCTGCGCGCTCATCGACCCGAACAGCGACGCGACAGACGCCTTCGCCGCGTTCGCTGCCATCATGCAGCCGCAGGAGTAGTGGCTCGCGGATGCCTCGTGGTCAGCGGCCGCTACGAGGTGTCGCCGTCAGGGCGGCAAAGTCATCCCACTCCAGGACCTCCTCCCCCTGCCCCTGAGTGAACACGTTGAGTGCGATGGCCTGCCCCAGGTCCTCCACTCGAACGCCGCGAAGCCGCCGCATCGGGCCCAGCAGCAGCGGCCGCAACTTCGGCCACACCGCCAGAGTGATCGCCTGGCCCACCCCGTAGCGGTTGCTCGGCGTCAGGATCATCGAAGGGTGGAACAAGCTCAGCCGCGGGAACGCCAGCGCTCGTAGCCCGTCCTCGAGCTCGCCTTTGGTCCTCAAGTAGAACGATCGCGACTGCGCGCCAACACCCACCGAAGAGAGCAGCTCGAAATGCTCAACGCCAGCCTCGCGGCATGCGGTCGCGAACGCAAGCACGGCGTCCTTGTCGATGCGCACGAAGTCCTCCTTGCTGACCTTCGAGGGCTCACCCACGCCGAGCGTACAGATCGCCACATCGTGCTCGTCGACGAGCTCTCGATATGTCCCCGGCTCGAGGACATCGACCGTGTACTGGGTGACCTTGGATTCGGGAAGCCCCTCGGTGGGCCGCCGACCCAGCAGAGTGAGGCCGCCGAGTTCGGGCAAACTCGCAAGCGTGGCCGCGGCATGCCCACCGACGGCTCCGCTGGAACCGATCATCACAACCCTGGGTGGAGTCTTCATGAGGTGCATCGGCGGTCGGAGCACCGCCGTCGCGGGAAGATACCCGAGTTCATCCGGCCCCGATCGAGCGCTCTGCGAACGACTCCTGTGCAGCGCGCTGAAACACGGAGCGGAGGTAGGCGAGCGCGGGTTCATCACGCGCGACATGCCACACCAGCTCGATTGAATACGGCGGAAACGGAAGCGGTGGCGCGAGCACACGAATGCCTGCTCGTTTCGCCGCCGCCGCCGCCAGGACCGCAGGAACCGTGCAAACGTAGTCCGTCGCCGCGACCAGCTCGATCGCAGAGAGGAACGACCCGACGTAGACCGCCACGTGACGCTCGATGCCTTCGCCGTCGAGGAAGTCGTCGACATCACTGCTGCCGAAGCCCTCCGGAGACACGCGGATGTGGGAGGCCTCGCAAAAGACTCGCGTGGTCATGCGCTTGCGGACTCGAGGATGGCCATCCCGGGTCACACATACGAAGGCGTCCTCGTACAGCGGCATCCGCCCGATCCGCGCTGGAGCGTCCTCCTGAAGCCGAAGCACCAGATCGGCGTCCCCGCCATCGAGCAGCCGCACCGCGGCCTCAACCCGCGGACGAACCTCCACCACAATCCCGGGCGCTTCTTGTTCGAGCGCGTGGATGAACGCCGGTAGGACGGTGGGTGCAATCTCGTCGGTGGTGGCGACGACGTAGCGTCCAACGGCCTGAGAGGGCTCGAACGCGGCCTGTGCTTGCATCGTTCCGCCCAGGCCCAGGAGCGCCGCACGGATGGCCGGCGCAATCGAACGTGCGAAGGCGGTGGGGGACAGCCCCGTCCCGGTGCGCACGAACAGCGGGTCGGCGAACACGCTGCGAAGCTCCCGCAGGGTGTGGCTGACCGCCGACGGTGTGACGCCAAGCTCCCCTGCCGCTGCGGCCCCGCTCTGGTGGCGAATCAGCGCGTCGAACACTGGGAACGCGTTGAGGTTGACGCCTGCGAGTGGATTCCGAGGATCGATCATGAGCGGTGCTCAAGTTTACATGAGCTCTATGAGCGTGACGACATTACGGTGCGCTCGTACGTTGGCTGCGAGATGAAGCGATTCACGTTCGTCCTCGCCGCACTGACCGCCATCACGGGCTGCTCCGCCAGCACCCAGGCCGACGTGACGGCCCCCACCAACGCGCACGCAACCACAACCACCGAAAACGAAGCTCTCATGACCGACCGAAAACAAGCCGTCCGCGACCTCCTCAAGTCCATCGAGACCGGGGCCCAAGAGCCCGCCGCGATCATCAACGCTGACGAGTACACCCAGCACAACCTCGCGGTCGCCGACGGGTTGGCAGGCTTTGGAGAAGCCCTCGCCGCGCTTCCCGAAGGCTCGGCCCGAGTCGACACCAAGCGGGTCTTCCAAGACGGCGACTTCGTGTTCGCCCACACCGACTACGACTTCTTTGGCCCGAAGATCGGCTTCGACATCTTCCGGTTCGACAACGGCAAGATCGTGGAGCACTGGGACAACCTGCAAGAGACCGTGGCCCAGACCCCGAGCGGTCACACGATGATCGACGGCCCGACCGAGTCCACTGACCTCGACAAGACCGACGCCAACAAGGCCCTGGTTGCCGGCTTCCTCGACACGGTCCTCGTCGGGGGCGGCTTCGACAAGATGACCGACTACATCTCCACCCAAACGTACATCCAGCACAACGCACAGATCGCCGATGGCCTCGACGGCCTACAGAAGGGTGTCGAGGCCATGGCCGCCGCGGGGATTCAGATGGTCTACGACAAGGTCCATGTCGTGCTGGGCGAGGGCAACTTCGTGCTCTCGGTTTCTGAAGGCAGCTTCGGGGGCAAGCCCACGACCTACTACGACCTCTTTCGTGTGCAAGACGGCAAGATCGTCGAGCACTGGGACGTCGTGGAAAGCGTTCCCCCGCGGGAGAGCTGGAAGAACACGAACGGCAAGTTCGGATTCTAGCCGCAAATGATCTCAAACGTCCGAACGGAGACCTCAACATCGGCGTCCAGCGGGGCGCCGTTGTTGCCAACGAATCCGACGAAGGCGCTGCTGACATCGATCGAGTTCTCCACGTCGTAGATCGTCTCGAACGTCTCACCGTCCGCGGACGCCTCGAAGTAGAGGGTTCCGGATTCCTCGCGAATCTGCATCCACGTCATCTTGGGATTCCAGACCGCTGTGTTCAGGATGACCGGGCTCCCCACATCGGGGACGAGGCGTGCCTCGAGGCGCATCTCGGTGCCGCGGTTGGCCAGCGTGTACGTGATCCGATCCTCGCTCGTGCTCGGTTGAACCCACAAGATGGTGACCACGTGCTCGACCGGCGGCGGCGTGCCAATCTCGATGCGGGCCGTTGCTCCCACGAGGCCATTGGGCTCCGGGAGGAGTTGCAGGCGTGCGAACTCGTCGTTGAAGTCGGCCGTCACGTTGATGACCGCTTCACCATCCCCCACCGTGATCGACTCGCCGTCGATCGGGATCCACACGGGGTTGAAAGCGTCCCCCTCGTCGAAGTTGTCGGTAAACGAAGGGCAGACGATCGCCGGCTCGACGCTCGAGGTCGTCTCGGCGTCGGTGTCCTCGGATGTTGACGAGTCGCTCCCCGAGTCTGCTCCCGGCCCCGTTGACGAGGATCCTTCCGTCGCGGACGACGGCGTCGTTGTCCCAGTGGCGCTTTCGGAGTCCGAACCGGTGCTGCCAGCAACGCTCGTTCCACTTGGGCCCGAGCCCGTGGTTCCGGATGAGTCAGTCCCGGCCGAGGTGTCTTCCACCGACGGTGGCGAGGAGAAACATCCTGCGAGCACGAGGGCCACGAAGGCTACCGAACCGATCCTCAGAGTCATGCCGGGCATGTAGCAAGACCCGGGCCCAACCTCGAAGGACGCGATTCCCGGATACTCATCGGGTCACGCCACGACCCTGCGCACACGATTGCTCATCAAGGGCAACCGCGTTGCACACGACGCGCGCGCTACTTCGCTGCAATCGAGTGCGAGTGCGTGCCGTCGTCGTCTGTGAACTCGGCGCTCCACAGGTACTCGGCACCGGCTTCGTCCGTGACGTCGCAGGACACCTTCGCACCTTTGACGGCGACCCACACATCGCCGTGGCAGTCGATCTTGTCGACGTCGTGACCCTTGGACTTCAGGTCCGCGGCGATCTCCGGCTCGACCTTCTTGACCACGAGTGTGTGGTCACGAGGGGTGGCGACCACGGTGCCCTTGTTGTCGATCACCTTCATGTCGAAGTGCACCTCGGTCTCATCGACCTTCGCCGTGCACTCGAACGTGGCGTCTGCCACGGCCTTGATCCCCTTGGGGCACTCGACGGAGCTGACCTTCAGCCCCTCACTCGTCAGCAGGGACTCCACCAACCCTCCCGCGAGGTCCGGATCGATCTTCGTCTCCAGAAGTTCACAAGCCGGCAAGCCGACAAGACACGAGACGAGCAACGGGATGGGCCAGCGCATGGCGCAACCCTACCGCAGGAAAGACGTGGTCGCGCGAGCAGCCCGTCGGGTCTCTCTAGGACGCAGCGAGAACGGACTCGACGAGCGCGGGGACCGGTGCATCGAAGGCGATCGCGACCTTGTGGGGCCACAGACCACCGGGGTCGGCCTTGTTGTCTAGGCTCCGAACAACGCGGCCTCCGAGCATCCATGGGGGCTCGTTGGCGGGGTCGACGTGCATGCTCAGCATCACAGTGTCCCCAACAGACATCGCGTTGCGCGACACGAGGAGCACTCCGCTCTCACTGACGTTCTGAGCCACAGTCGTGGCATCGTCGCCCTTGTTGGCAACACGAACAGCAAACCAGCCACGCTGGCGGGAGGGACCACGACGATCGAGCACGGGCATGTAGGTTGATGTACTACGGGGTCGGTGTGCGCCCAAAAAACCGGGCCAAGCTTGCCTCGGAAGCCAGCAGACCCGTTGTAGAGCCCCGAAATCGTGGAATTGCGCAGCCCCCGCAGTGCGCGCGTCACCCGGGCCGATCACCTCGGAGAGCGGGCCGGCATGGTGGGCGGACTTTCCTGGAGCGTTCGTCGGTACTCTGCGCTCCGCATGCTCTGCCGCCCTCGACTGATCGCCCTGTGTGCCCTCCCCCTCCTTGTGGCGGGCGGCTGCAAGAAAGAAGAGCCCGCCACAAGGA
>CAJXVA010000117.1 GCA_913061055.1 uncultured Pseudomonadota bacterium | reverse complement strand
CGCAGGATCTTTGGGCGGGCCGAGTACATCGCGCTTCATGCGTTCGGCGACGACAGCTTCACGCCTCCCTTCTTCGAGGGCGAGGTCGCGCGTGACCGGTGGAGCCACCACGCCGGAATGCTGAGCGTCGGATTTCGCAAAGCGGTCACCAAGCGCATCCGGATCGAGCTGTGGGGAGGCCCAATGTTTGGCCCCTCATCCCGGCGTTCGTTTCCCGACGGCACCATCGACCGCCGCTCGCTCGTGACCTTCATGCTCGGTTTCGGGATGGCGTTCGACGCCTTGCCCGGGCCGTGGCGACCGCGCGACTGAGTTCTCGGCCACGGACTCCCCGCCACCGGCCCGTGCGAGCCCGGTGTCCGGCGTGGGTTGCTGGCGCCCGTGGGCCCGCGTACAAAACAGCGTCCGATGGACCTGAGCCATCTCAATCCGAGCCAGCGAACCGCAGTCCTGAGCATCGACGGGCCGCTCCTCGTGTTGGCAGGTGCGGGCTCCGGCAAGACGCGCGTCATCACGCACCGGATGCAGAACCTGATCGGGCTCGGCGTGCCGCCCGACCGCATCGTCGGCCTGACCTTCACCAACAAGGCCGCCGGTGAGATGCGGGAGCGTCTGGGCGGCATGGTCGGCACCAACGTCGCGAGCGAAGTTTTGCTCGCAACGTTTCACAGCTTGGGGGCACGGCTGCTCCGACTCGACCCCGAAGGGTTCGGTCTGCCCTCTGCGCGGTTCTCGATCCTCGACCAGGGAGACGTCTTCGGCATCGTCCGTGCGCTGATGCGGGAGCACGGCCACCATGGCGCAGGAGGAGACCGGCGGTTCGACCTTCCTGCGATCGCGCAACGGATCAGCCTGTGGAAGAACGCCTTCATCCCGTTCACGCTTGAGGCCGCTGAGGCTCAGATCATCGACGAGTACGACGTGGTCGCCGCGTCGATCTACCCAGCCTACGAGGACCGGCTACGAACGCTCGGCGCGGTCGATTTCGACGATCTGGTGTGTCTGGTGGCCCGCGTCCTGGCGGAGAACCCCGAGACCCGAGAACGCTGGCGCAACAAGTTCGACTACCTGATGGTCGACGAGTACCAGGACACCAACGACGCTCAGCTGGAGCTCCTGCGTCAGCTCAGCCGCCCGCCCCACAACCTGTGTGTGGTCGGTGACGACGACCAGGCGATCTACGGCTGGCGCGGCGCAAAGGTGGAGAACATCCTGCGCTTCGATCAGATGTTCGCGGGTACGACCGTGGTCAAGCTGGAGGAGAACTATCGGTGCCGAACGCCGATCCTTCACTGCGCCAACGTCGTCGTGGCCCACAACAAGACCCGGCACGACAAGACTCTCATCCCCACCCGCGGGGGGACCGAGCCCGTGCACATGGTCGTCGCCACCGACGGTCCCCAGGAGTCGCAGTGGGTGGGCAAGAAGATTCGAACCCTGGTCGTCGAGCAGGCGGTGTCTCCCAACGACATCGCAGTGCTGTACCGATCGTCGCTGCAAGCCAAGTCCATCGAGGAGGAGCTCCAGCAGCACGGGATCCAGTACCGGGTGCTCGGAGGCCAGTCCGTCTACGACAAGAAGGAGGTCAAGGATGCCTTGGCCTACCTCAAGACCATCCTCACCCCGCGTGACGAACTCGCGGTCCGCCGTGCACTGGAGACTCCCGCGCGCGGCATCGGACGGATCAGCATGGGCAAGCTCTCGACTTATGCGAAGGAGAACAAGGTCTCGATGCTGGAGGCCGTCCATCGCGCCGACCAGATCGATGGCATCAGTTCGCGAGGGCGCGAGGGTCTGCAGCGGTTCTCCAAGATGATCCGGAGCGCCCAGATTCGAACCCGCGAAGGCGGTGCCGCGTCCGCGCTCGAGTACGTCCTCAACACCGTCGGATTCACGGACCACGTCAAGAAAGAGATCGGCAACGATGACGCGGCCGCCGCTCGACTCAAAGGCGTCGAGTGGCTTAAAGGCAGCATCGGTCGCTACGAAGAGCGGATGCGGCAGCAAGAGAAGCGACCGCGTTGGGCCGAGTACTTCGGCATGGTCCAGCTCGATAGCAACGACGACAAAGACAAGGACAAAGAGAAGGAAGAAGAGGCGAAGCGGAAGGGACAGGTCTCGCTCGCCACCCTTCATAGCTGCAAGGGGTTGGAGTGGCCGTACGTCTTCATCATCGGCATTGAAGAGGGCGTGCTCCCCCACCGCCGAGTCTCCGCCCCGCGGGCCAGCGACGCCATCGCCGGCGATATCGAGGAGGAACGGCGGCTGTTCTACGTCGGCATCACCCGCGCTCGCGACACGCTGTGGCTGTGCCGAAGCAAGCACCGGGTCGAACGAGGCCGCACCGTCACCCGCGACCCGAGCCGCTTCATCGAGGAGCTGCCCGAGGACGGCATCGAGGTCTACGACATCGACTCCGAGGAAGAGATGACCTCGGATGCGATGGACGACATGGCGGCCGCGTTCCTCTCGAAGATCAAGTCGTTCGAGCCCGAGGGCTGAGCCCCTCAGAGCGTGGCGCGGACCTTCACGGCCCACGCCATGAGGTCGTCGTCCGAGGGCTCCGGCCTGTTGCCCGTCGCGAGCAGCTCCTTGAGCGCCGCCTTGCCGCGCCGCAGCCGGCTCGCAGCGGTTCCCGGAGGAACCTCGAGCGCGGCCGCAATCTCTCGCATGGTCCACGACTCCCAGAAGTACAGCTCCAGTGTGATCTGCAGGTCGAGTGGAAGCTTCCGCAGTGCGTCGAACAGCTGGGCATGCTCCTCACGGCCGGCGACCAACATGCTCGGTGAGGGGTCAACGTCGCATACAGAGTGTTCCAGCGGTGCGAACGTACGCCCATCCCGGCTCTTCTCGCGGAAGCTACGGAGCAAGACGTTGCGGGCGATGCCCATCAGGTAGCTGCGAAATGAAGACTCGCCTCGAAAGCCGCCCTCGACCTCGAGGCAGGTGACGAAGGTCCGCTGGATCAGGTCGTCGACGCCGTCGGACACCTTGTTGCGGAAGAAGTTGCAGACCGCCGTGAAGTGGCGCTCGAACAGCTCGTTGCCCGCGGCGCGGTCACCAGCTCGCCACTGCTCCAGCAACTCGCGATCGTCCATCCGCCGCCATGCTACCAGCTGCCCCCGCCGCGCTCACGCGGGCAGCATGGCGGGCACCGCGGGCAGGCCAGACCCGCTGCGATCCACATCGAGCGCCTGAAGGATCCCCGAGTACATGACGCGCTCGGGCATCTCGGTCCCGGGCATCGGCGCTCCGCTCAAAGGGTCGTATCCGTAGGTCAGCGCCGTGGAGGGATCGACACCGCCCAGCAGCGTGCCTCCGGCGAGAAGGTTTCCCGACAGAAGCAGGTTGCCGTTGTTGAGCCCGTGCCCGGTCCCGAACCCGAGCGATCCCTCCGGACGGTTCTTGGTTCGACCGAAGTCCGTCGCCACGTAGATGACGGTGTGGTCGAACAACGACTCGCCGGGAGCCTCGGGGTGTTGAGCCCCCCGCAGCAGCGCAATCAGCGGGTCCAAGGTGTTCAGCATGCGCCTCCACATCATCGTCTGGGTGTGGCGATGCTGCGTGTGTGAGTAGTCGAAACTCAGCGGCGTGTTGATGATCCGGTGCTCCTCGCCGGTCGCATCCGGGTTGGTCTCGACGTTCCAGGTGGGACTGAGCGTCACCGCAACGGAGAGGCCGTTCTTGATCAACAGGTAGGCCATCGCGGCCTGCATCTGCAGGGGGTCGACGGTCAGGTGACCGAAGGCCGCATCGAGAGCGGCTCGATCCGCGGGGTCGAACGGCGGCAGCGAGGGATCATCGAGCCCAAAGTTGAGTTTCTCGAGCAGGCCCGCATTCTCCAAACGTGGGACGTCCTCACCCCGCATTCGCTTCCACGCCTCGAGGCGTTCGGAGAGCAGGAAGGTCCGGGTGAACCGCGTGTGCGGGTCGAGCGACTGGTCGCGGACCGATCGGGCGATCTCCAACACATCTCGGGTGGGCGCGTCGTCAATACCGTGCAGGCCGTCGAGCGACAGAGGCCACCGCTGGGGATCGGAGATCGAATGTGCCCGCGCCCAGGCAGGCACGGAGTCATCCGCACCGTCCTCGCGGAAGCCCAGGGCGCCCATCGTCACGTTCGGCAACGGGAATCCCTCGCCGTGATGGATCGACACGGCCTCCTGCAAAGTGCGTCCGTTCCACGCCCCGTTCCCGGTGATCGACCGCTGTTGGCCCAGCGTGTGGTTGACGCTGGTGCCGGTCTGGGTCGCCACGAGCATGTTGCCGTGGTGTGCGTCGATGAACGCCCCCTGGTTGCCCACGTACGTCTCGCCGAAGAACGGCGCAGCGGTACGATTCACCCCCCGGAACGGATGGTCGAGGCTGGCCACGACCTCATTGCGCGGGAACACGTTGAGCGTCGCCCCCACCTGTGGGGACACCTCCGTGTCGGTGACCGCCAGGAAGCTGTCGATGATCGATGCGCCCCCGAATGCACCCAACGTGATCAGGAAGCGTGTCGGTGGGCGTCCTCCAGCCTCGGACCGTCGATTCCAGAGTCCGCCTCCCGCTGCCACTGCAGCGAGTCCAGCCAGTAGATTTCGTCGTCGTAGTCTCATCGGCAAGCCTTAGTAAAAGAGAAACTCCGTGGTCGTGAGCACCGCGAAACAGGTCGCGACGCCCCAATCCCGGCCCGGCAACAAGCTGTCCGAGACTGCGATGTCCGCGTGCATCAGCAGCAGTGTCTCGGTCTCGGCCTCGGTCGGATGGCGCAGCAACGCGCGGGTATAGAGCGCGTCGATGAACGCGGTCGCGGACGGATCCCCGATGTCCGCCGTACCGCCCCCGAGCTGTGGCACGGCAAACAGCACCGGATCACTCGACTCCCGGTCGAGGTCGATGCGCCGCATACAGGCCTGGAGAGTCAGCCGGTCGACGGCGATCGGTGCGGTGGCTCCAATCCCTGCCGGCGTGTAGATGCCCAAGTCGTACGGTGCCACGCCTCCAAGCGCGACCTTGTGGACCTCTTGCGTGCAAGACGCCCCGCCGACTTCGGTACACAACTGCTCCGGGTCCAGTTCGAGGACCGCGGTGAGGTCGTTCTCGAGCCGCTGCGGGCCCTTGAAGTGCAGGTTGGCGGTCGGCGAAGTCGGAGGCGGCGGTGGTTCTTCGGACGTGTCCGTGCCGCCGTCGCTGTCGTCCTCGGGCGGCTCATCCGTGTCCGCCGAACTCGACGACCCCGCAGTGGTCGGGCTGGTGTCGGGCGCGGTGGCCCCGGTGCTTTCCCCCCCATCGGTCCCGGTCATCGAGGACCCAGCCGGACCTCCCCCGCAGGCGATCAGCAGGAGCGAAACAAAGAACGAAGAGGCTTCAAGGCGCACCGTAGGCCTCCGTATCGATGAGGTCGTGGAGCATGGCTTGGACTCGGTAATCGTGGGTGTCGCGGAAGTCGTGCCACAGCGTGGCAAAGGTCTCGGTGTGCTCAGCCGTGGGCCGCTCGCCCATGGTCAACTCCCAGTATTGAAGGACCGTGGCGCGAGCAAACGCGTCGCTGGCCGCGGCCACCTGTGCCCACTCACGGAGGTCCGCGACCGGTTGGCCGAACAGTGCGCCGGCCTCCGGCGTGTTCGCGATCTCCGGGCCTTCGTGGGCGAAGAACTCGTGTTCCATACGCTCGGGGAAGTACTGCGCGCGCTGCGGGCCGAACCCCGAGAACCGCGTAAACGGATAGGTCAGCGCATCGAGGGTCGAATGGCAGACGGCGCACGTCTCATCATCCACGCCCTTGTTGTCGTAGTCCGCGGGCGTGCCCACCGGGTACAGGCCCTCCTGTTTCGCGATGTCGTAGCCGAGATACGCTCGGTACGCCTGCGCCGCGGTGTTGCGGGGGATCGCGGTGAACATCGTGCTGTACAGCGCGACCCAGCGCGTCGTCAGCATGCCCTGGCGGCGCTCGGGAATGACGCCCTGGCTGCAGCCGACAAAGCACCCGCAGGTGTTCTGAAAGCACCCCTCGCCGGCGGGGCACTCGTCATCCTCTTCACACGCCAAGCCCGAGTCCTCGTACGGCTCGGGCGCAGCCGTGTACGTCGTACCGTCGAGCCGGGCGAAGTAGTCCGCCAGCAAGACGTCCCGCGCATCGTGGTCGTCGATCTGCGTATAGGCGAACAGCGTGAGGTCGTGATCGTAGTCCGCGATCTGCAGCTGCATCAGGGGAGAGGGGTCCAATCCGGCCTTGAGCGAGTGAACCGGCCGGACCTTCGAGTAGGCGAGCTGCCACAGCACGCCGTCGCGCCCCCGCCAGAACTCGGACTGCAGGCAGCTGTCCAACGTCTCGTGCATCGCGTCTCGTTGCTCGGCAGGCCCCAGCGCAGAGAAGGCCTCGTAGGCTTCGAAGCTGGGCTGCCGACCGCAGAAGTCGAGCGAGAGCCTGCGATAGGCGTACTGCGCGTCGTAGCTACAGATCCGGTACAGGAGGTCTTCGAGGTCCGCGTCGTCCGGGCACATCGCCACTGCAGGCGCGCTCGCGGGATCGCCCGGCGCTGTGCCGGCTTCGAGTTCCTCGTCGTTGGTGAAGCCATCTCCGTCCGAATCCAGGTCCGAGACGGCGGCCAGCGCCATTTCGAGCTGATCGAACGAATCCCCGTCGAGCGCGGCCTCGAGGTCGTCGCCAAACGGGTTCCACGTCGGCATCGCCGGATCCGTGGATTCGTGGCAGAGAGTGCACTGTGGGAGGCCCGCGGCACACAGCGGGGCATCCGGCAGCGCCTCGCAGATGAGCGCAGGGCCGGATGGCTCCGCTTTTGCGGCAGAAACCCAGCCCACGCTACACGCGAGGGTCGAGAGAACAATCAAGGGATAAGAGCGCGCCATGGGCTGCTCTGTCTCGGTGCCCCGAGCGTCGTGATTTGATCACCACTTTTTTTCGACTTGCACGGTCTGGCACCTAGGCATCAAATAGGGGGGGTGGGAGTTGACGTTGAAGCCGAGGCGCTGCGGGCCAGCGTTCGCTCGCGCCTGTTCGGCGAAACGTCGGTCTCCACGCTTGGCCGCTACCAGCTCCAGCGTCAGATCGGCCGCGGCGGCATGGGAGTGGTGTACGCCGCTCTCGACCCGGAGCTCGGGCGCACCGTCGCTCTGAAGGTGTTGCGCGCCCGCGGCACCGGCGGGTCCCAGCAAACTCGCGAGGCGCGGCTCGTCCGAGAAGCGCGGGCGCTCGCCCGGCTCTCCCATCCCAACGTGGTCTCCGTGTATGCCGTCGAACGGATCGACAACGTGCTCTGCATCGCGATGGAGTTCGTGCGCGGCGAGACGCTCGCGGCGTGGCTGTGTGCCGAGCCCCGCACAGACGCAGCGATCGTCAGCGCGTTCGTCGATGCCGCGCGAGGCCTCGCGGCTGCACACCGTGGCGGCATCGTGCACCGCGACTTCAAGCCGCTCAACGTCATGGTTGGCGCGTCGGAGGGCCGCGGTGCCCGGGGGCGTGTGCGCGTGTTGGACTTCGGACTCGCGCAGACCGACCCGCTGCTCGAAGAGACGACCACCCAGGATTCGGCCGGTTCCCTCGAGTCGAGCTCCGGCACCGAAACCGAGACCGGTACGGTCATGGGAACGCGCGGCTACATGGCCCCCGAGCTTCGCAAGGGCCCCGCTTCCGCCGCGAGCGACCAGTATGCGTTCTTCATCTCTTTGTTCCGCGCCCTGACCCAACGCGGTCCCAAGGACCCTCCGCTCGAGACGATCGACCTCGCTCGGATCCCCAGGCGGTTGCGGCCCGTCCTGCGGCGTGGCCTCGACAAAGACCCCGATGCGCGTTGGCCCGACCTCAACGACGGCGCGGACGCGCTGCTCCGCGCCGTGGCACCGCGGTGGCCCGTGGCCGCCGCAACCGCGGGCACGGTGCTCGCCATCGCAGGTGCCGCGTGGGTCTCCACGGCCCACGCCGAACCGGATCCTTGCGCCGCGTTCGATGCTCGCGCGCTCTCCACATGGAGCGAGTCGCGGGTCGAGGGCATCGAAACGACGCTTCGCGACGCGCCTGCGTTCGCCGTCGAGGCGTGGGCTCGCGCCGCTCCACACCTCGACACCGCGATGGCCGGGCTTCGTGAACAGGGCCACCTGGCGTGTGCAGCCGCGTACGACGGCGGCCGGCTCGTGTCTGCGTCCGACGCGGCGACGGTCCTGTGCCTGCAAACCCAGTTGGTCGAACTCGACGCGGCACTCGTGCAATTCGAAGCCGGACCCCAGCGTCCGCAGCCTCTCGACTTCGCCTCGTTCGACCCACAACGCGCGTGCGAGGAGAAGACCGAGCCTAGTGGAAACTCGGAGTCGCGGGCCTTCGAGGAGGCGTTGGCCGCCGTGCGCGGTCAGCTGCGCGCCGGCTCATACGCCGCGGCCCACACGGCGATGCAAGAGCTCATCCGTCAGGTGCAGTCCGTCTCTCCGGCCTCGCTGCGGGCCGAGGCTTTCTTGCTCGGCGGGCGGGCTGCACAAGCGGCGGGGCACTACGAAATCGCCGAGACCCGATTTCAGGCTGCCCTCGGCGAGGCCACCACCGCCGGCACAGACGCCGTCGCGGCGCGCACTTGGGTTGCGCTCCTGGATCTGGAGGGCCGAGACTTCGGTCGCCAAGCGGAGGCCACGCGCATGCTCGTGCCCGCCAGCGCCGCCGTGGCGCGCCTGCCCGACGACGCGCGGCTCCAGGCGGACTTCATCGCGACGCAGGCCATGCTCGCCGATCGTTCCGCGAAACCGGAGCGAGCGATCGAGCTGTTGCACCAAGCCCTCGCCACCGTCCCCGAGACGCCCGAAACCGCGACCCGGCGAGCCCACCTGCTGCACGCGCTGGCTCGAGCGTTGCGCCGTGCGGGACGTCCGGCGCAGAGCATGCCGCACGCACAAGAAGCGTTGCGACTGACCCGCGAAGTCTTGGGGCCCCGCCACCCCGAGGTCGCAAACCGCCATATCGCTGTCGGTACCGCCGCCAACCTCGCCGGCGATTCCGAAGCGGCCCTCGCTGCGTTCGGCGAAGCCGTCACCATCTACACCGAAGCCGTCGGGCCTGAGCATCCCTCCGTCGCCGTGGCGCTGCACAACCGCGGGACGGCGCTTGCCGCAGCGGGCCAGGTGGATGACGCCTACGACGACATCGCGCGCGCGGCCGAACTCGACCGGGCCAACCTGGGCGCGGACAACCCCGGGCGCGCCCAAAGCCTCTACACGCTCGCGATGCTGCAGCGCGAACGTGGCAATGCTACCGACGCCCAGCGCCTGATGAACGAGGCGCTGCAGATCCTCAGCCGCGCCTGGGGAGACGACCACCCGGACCTGTCGTACGTCATCGGCGGACTCGCGGACCTCGCCGCGGCCAGCGAGCGGTTCGACGAAGCCACGAAGCACTACCGGCGAGCCCAGGCGCTCCTCGAACCTTCGCTGGGCGCATCGCACCCGCGAATGGTCTACCCGCTGCTCGGCGAAGCACGCGTCGCGCTGCAGCGCGGGACCCCGGAAGCCGCCCTGGCGCCCCTCGAGCGAGCCCTCACCATCACGGAGTCCGGGGGCGTCGACCCGCTCACCTCCGCCGAGGTCTCGTATCGGCTCGCGCTCGCGCTTCGTGAAGACGATGGCGCTGTGAACCGCGTTCGCGACCTGCATGCAGAGGCGAAGTCGACCTGCGAGCGCCTGAAGTCCGAGAATCCGGTCTGTGCCGAGGTTGTGGCGTGGATCGCTCCCTGATCGCCGACGACAGGTCGCGTTGAATGGAAGCCGCGCTTCACCGTCCACAGGGGTCGTGACGCGCCTCTCCTTCTTCGTTTCCGGCCTTCTAGCTTTTTCGTTGACCGCTTGTGACGACGAGGCCTCCGAGCCCACCTTCGAGCCCACCTCGGTCCCGGAGTCCAAGCCGATCGACGACCTGGACGAGGACGAGCAGCAGACCTTCTGCGAGGAAGCCACACAGTGGGCGACCGACGTGGTCGGCGACGAGTTGCCCAAGCTCTTGTGCAACAGCGAGGGGATCAGTGCGGCGGTCGGAGACGACGGGTCGTTCGACCTGGCGGCCTGCAAGGCCGCGCGTGACACATGCCTCTCCGAGCCTTCGGAATTCGAGTTCGAGGACGAGGACCTCGAGTGCAACTTCGAAGAGGTCGACACCTGCGGAGCCACGGTTGGCGAGTTCTCCTCCTGCTTCGAGGAAACCGCCCGCCTGCTCGACCGCGCCGCGAAAGCAACGACCTGCGAGCGCTTCGCAGCCGGCGACTACCCCGACGAGTCAGACTTCGTCATCTCCGCCAACTGTGAGTCCTTGTTCGAACGCTGTGGGGGCTCCGGCGACGAAACCGAGAGCGAGCCACTCCCGCCGGAGTAAGCCCGCTACTGCCCGCGAGCCCCACAAGAAAAGCGCGCCTCCGATGGAGACGCGCTTTCTTGTGGTTGGAGTCGAAGCGCGAACCTCGACTCGCCCTGGCTTTCAGCCTACTCGCAGATCGAGGCGACGACGGTGCCGTCGATGCCGACTTCAGGCTCAACGCAGGTCTGCCCGGCGTCGCAGTCCTCGTCCGTCCGACACGCGCCACACAGGCCGAAGGTCAGGAGACCTTTGACGCTGGCTTCTGCGCAGAAGTTGGTGCAGGCCTCGTTGCCGTCGCCTTCGAGGTCGCAGAACTCGCCATCCGCAACCGAACCGGCGTCAACGCAGGTTTGCTGGCCGCTGATGTTGGCGACGTCGACGGAGACGTTGCAAAGCTGCTCGCCGTCGCAGTCAGCGGTGGTGTCGCACTCCGAGCAGGTGCTCGCCATCAGGATGCCGGGGACGTTGATGATCTCGACGCAGGAGAGGCCTTCGCCGCAAACGTCGGAGGTCTGGCAACCGTCGCCAAGCATGCCCATGTTGCAGACCGAACCTTCGGGAGGCGTGGCGAGCGGGTTGGGGAGGCTGCAGCCGCCGCCGTCGCAGTCGTCGTCGCCGGAGCACTCGCCGCAGAGGCCACCGATGCCGGTGACGTAGCAAGCGCCGGACTCACACTGCTCGTTCATCGTGCAGTCGGAGCCGTCGGGGAGCGGGTCTTCGCCGGTCGGGTCCGTGGGATCCGTGGGGTCCGTCGTGTCGGTGGTCTCGCCCTCGCTCGTCGTGCCGTCGGTCGTGTCCGTCGGGTCCGTCGTCGGATCCGTGGTTGGGCCGGTGGTCGCGGTCGGGTCCGTGGTGCCCGTCGGGTCCGTGGTCGGCGTGCCGGTGCTGGCTTCGTCGGTGTCCGCGCCCGGATCAGGATCGTCCTCCGCGGGACAGCCGGTGCCGAAGCCCAGGGCAGCTACGAGAGAAAGTGAGGAAAGAAAGCGTAGGTCGAGTTTCATCCTAGTCTCCAGTCCGGGGCCGCAGCCACGGTGATAGGACGCATGTTGACCCCAACGACCCTCGTCCGTCTAGCTCGTTCTTCCGACCACGAGCAAAACTCCCGTCGCCGGCGCCCAGCCCAGCGCGCGACGATTTCGCGCCTTCTGGAGACACGAGGGGACGGAGAACGCGCGGCCGACTACCGACGCACGCGTTCGCGCGCCAGATCCTTGGAGAGGTTCTTCTGGTGCGCTTCGAGCGTCCCGCCGCCAATTTCGAGCAGCTTGGCATCGCGCCACAGTCGCTCCACCGGGAACTCGCGGCAGTAGCCCGCCCCGCCCATGACCTGCATCGCGTAGTCGGCGACGATCTTGCCGACCGGCGCCGCGAACAGCTTGGCGGCGTCCGAACCGACGCGGTTGCGGATGTCCGGGCCGACTTCGCGGGCGACGTTGTAGACCAGACACTTGGCCGCTTCGGTCATGGCGTACCCGTCCGCGACGTACCGCTGAATCTGGCCAAACGCTCCGATCGGCTTGCCGAACGCGGTTCGGTCTACCGAGTAGTCGACCATGATGTCGACACAGCGGTCAGCGATGCCCACGCTCATCGCCGCGAGAGCAAGCCGCTCGATCTCGAGGTTCCGCATCATGTGCGTGACCCCCTCGCCTTCGGCCCCGAGCAGGTTCGCCTTGGGGATACGGCAGTCCTCGAAGATGAGCTCAGACATCGTCGAGCCCCGCATGCCGCACTTGTCGATGTGGTTGCTGGTCGAGAATCCAGGGCAGTCTCGGTCGACGAGGAACGAGGTCACACGCCCTTCGACCTTGGCGTAGAACAAGAAGCAGTGCCCCTCGCAGCCGTTCGTGATGTACGTCTTGGTGCCATTGACGACGTAGCTGTCCCCATCGGACACCGCGGTGGTCGTCATCCCCATCACGTCGGTTCCCGCGCCAGGCTCGGTCATCGCCATGCCCGCAACCCATTCCCCCGACAGGACCTTGTCCAGGTACCGACCGCGCTGCTCGTCGTTGGCGCAGTAGAAGAAGTTGTTCACGAACAACATCGAGTGGGCGAGGTAGGCGAGCGTGAAGCCCGGGTCATACTTCGCAAGCTCGTGATGCACGATCACCGCCGCGACGGTGTCCATCCCGGCGCCGCCGTGCTCCTCGGGGATCGTGATTCCCAGCAGGCCGAGCTCGCCGAGCTGCCGGAACAGAGCTTGGTTGAGCACGCCCTTTTCGTCGTATTCGGCGGCCTGCGGGTCGACGTATTTCGCCGCAAATTCGGCGATCGTCTCCCGAATCATCTGGTGCTCGGGGGTGGGATTGAACAACGCGTCGTACCGGGACTCCGACATCTTCGATAGCTTGCGGTTTCAAGCGTCGATCGGGAACCCGTGGCGGCCTGCGTATCCTCTCGCAGCGAGAAAGGACTGCTCGGTCTGGTGTGGCGTTGACACAACGACCCGCTCGACCAACTCGCTGTGAACTTTTGAATCAAATTGGCTCCAAATGCGGCACTTAAGATTCAAATAGCATCATACAAGTACGAAAACGACGCGAACGGGGCGCCGGCGGCGGCCCACACCGGTGAGAACACGTGCGGCCCAGTCCGTGCAGAGTGGAGTCACCGCCCATGGCTCGCGTCTCGACGTTCCTCCACACACCCGCTCGCGCGCTGCTCGTCCTCGCGCTGGCCTGCACCTCGTCGTCGTCCACGACAAGTGAGCAGGACACCTCGTCGCCCGACGACATCGATACCAGCAAGATCCCCTCGGATGGGCCGGCGCTGCTGTTCCCGCCGCCGCTGACGCGACGCGACCGGCGACTGCTGCCGCCGAACCTCGCTGGGGTCGACGACGATCCGACCGAGGCTCTCACCGTCGAGTGGCCCGAACTGGACGACAAAGGGCGCTGGGAGACCTCCGGGCAAACGATCACACTGAGGCTCAACAATCGCGCCAAGCGCAAGGGCAAGACGCCGCCGCCTCTGACCGTGACCCCTGCGGTCAAAGGGAAGGCTCGCTGGAACAGCGACTGGTCGGTGTCGTTCGTGGCGCAGGACCCGTTCGATCCCGACACCGACTACACGCTCGCCTTGGGCCCGATCGAGGACGAGAGCGGAACCGCGATGGAATGGAAGGGCGTGTTCCGAGCCGACCCGCGGATCTGGATCGGCGGCAAGATGGTCACGTACATCCCGGAGCCCGGGAAGCCGCGGGTGGTGACGTTCACCCCCTACGACGGCACCAAGCAGGGTCCGCGCCCGGAGATGAAGGTCCTCTTCGACCAGCCCGTGACGCCACAGCAGGTGGAGGAGCTCATCACGCTGACGAGCGATAAGGGGAAGACGCTCGAGTTCAGTCTCAAGCACCCAAAAAAGGGGCTGTTCGAGGGTGCTCAGGCCGACAAGCGGAACATCGTCATCGTCCGACCCAAGAAGCGGATGAGGGCCGGCAGCAAGGGGGCGTTCACGGTGCGCGACCACGGTGCGGCAGAGGAGAGCGCCGACCGCATCTCCTTCAACGTGGCGCCGCGGCTGAAGTTCACGAAGGTGGATTGTCGCTACGACTCGGAGCGCTGCAAGATGAAGGGCGACACGCTCCACATCGGCGGTCGCGAGGTCGCCCTGCACTTCAACAACATCATCGAGGGCGGAAAGTCGCTCGAGGCCGCGATCACCGTCGACCCCCCGGTTCGCAACGTCTCGGTATGGTCGCAACGTTGGAGCTCGGATGGTCAAGTCACCATTGGCGGCGCCTTCGAGCCCAGCCGCAGCTACACCATCACGCTCGCTTCGGCGAAGGACACCTACGGGCAGGCGCTGGCGGCTCCGGTCGTCGTCAAGGTTCGCACCGCCCCCCGTCCCGCGAGTGTCTCGATGCCCGAGGGCCTTCAGTTCCTCGACGCAGCCCTGAGCAAGACGTTCAAGGTGACCACCCGCAACGTCGACGGGTTCGAGTTGCGCGCGTGGGAGGTCGGAGACAGCGATTCGGCGTGGCAAGACGCCAACGGCCGCGTATCTCGACGCGAGGTCCCCGCGGGCAAGCCCACACTCACCATCCCCATGGCCCCGACCGCCAAGCAGGACAAACAGGTCGTCTCGACCGTGAACCTGCTCGAGCACCTGGGAAGCGGCAAGGCCTACGTCGTGGAGCTGCAGCGCACCTCGACCGCCTTCGACGCTCCCGAGCCAACCCACCCCAGCTGGTCGCGGGCGAGCAAGCCCCCCTTGGCCCTGGTCATGGTCAACGACGACACCGCCATGGTCGTGCATGCTCGCGGCAGCGGGGACAAGACATTCGTCCATGTCGCCGACATGTCGAGCGGCGCGCCGGTGTCCGGCGCGAAGCTGTTCGTCGACGGCACAGAAGTGACCGGCACCCGGACCGACAAGGACGGTGTGGCCGTCCTCGACCTTGCGATGGACAAGTCCCGCAACGCGTTGCTGCGGGTCGAAGCTGGGACGGCACGCACGATCCTGCCGATGGGGCACCGGGTCCAGACCGAGCGCCACCTCGTCCCCGAGCTCTCCGGCGGCGTCGCGCTCTCGGCCAACCCGAACCGCGGCCTGGTCATGAGCGACCGAGGCGTCTACCGACCCGGCGCGACCGTGCACGTCAAGGGCATGATGCGACGCCCCGACGGCGCCGACCTGTTACCCGTCGGCGCGGCCGCGGCCCGAATCCGCATCGTCGATCCCCGGGGCAAGACCGCGTTCAGCGAGGACCTCACCACCGACGACATGGGAAGCGTGAGCACCTCGTGGACCACCGAAGAGGGCTCGCCGATCGGCCGGTACCAGGTCGAGTTTCAATCGATGCCCGGCGAAGAGACGCTGGGCAGCACCCAGGTCCAGGTCGCCGAATTCGAGCCGCCGCGTTTCAAGGTCGATGTGGAGGCCAAGTCGCGGGTCTCGGGCAAGAAAACCAAGGTCGAGGGCAACGTCGTGGCGAAGTACCTCTTTGGTGCGGCCATGGACGGCGCCGAGGCCAGCTGGGTTGTGCGCCGTGCTGCGGCTCCCATGCCCAAGGGTGCCCTGACCGCCCGTGGTCTGGACTTCACTGCCGGCTACGTCGAATCCGGTTGGTCCCGCTCTGGCTACGGCACCCTCGACACCAAAGGCATCTTGCAGGCCGCGCCCGTCGTCGAGATTGACCAGGACGGCGGTCCACAGAAGTTCACCTTCGAGGCCGAGGTCACCGACAGCAGTCACCGCGCGATCGCGGGTCGCGACAGCGTGGTGGTCCACCCTGCCCCTCACTACGCGGGCGTCCGCATCCGCGACCGCTGGCCAGACGTCGGCACTCCGCTCGACCTCGAGCTGGGCGTGATCGACCAAACCGGCAAGTCCGTGGTCGGCAAGAGCATCACCGCCGAACTCGTTCGCATGGAGTGGAAGCGAACCCGCAAACCCGGGCCTGGCGGATCGACGCGCGTACAGTGGCACGAGGTCGAAATCCCCTCGGGCCGCTGCACGGCAGAGTCCAAGCTGGCCGTCGTCTCCTGCGAGCTGACGCCCAAGGTGTCGGGCTCGTACGAGATTCGAACCAAGATCGACGGTCGCGCCGGGGGCCGTGCCCATGTGTGGGCGTGGGGCTCCGGTTGGTCGGGGTCGCAGCCCGAGCCCGGGCATCGCATGGAGCTCGTCGCCGATGGCAAGAGCTTTGCGCCGGGGCAAACCGCGAGGGTCGTCGCCCAGAACCCGTTTGAGAAAGCGACCGCGATCTTCACGATCGAGCAAGGCACTGTGCTCAAACACGAGGCCCGAGAGGTCGACGCGGGGCCGGTGACCTTCGAGGTTCCGATCGAGGCCAAGCACGCACCGCATGTGTTCGCCTCGGTCACCTTCCTGCCCCGCGACGCCCGGGGCGAGCAACTCGCGCAGTGGAAGTTTGGCGCGGTCAAGCTCCCGGTCTCGTTGGCCGACGCCACGCTCGAGGTGAGCGTGAGCTCCGATGCCAAGGCCTACGAGCCTCGCGAGCACGCCGAGATCGAAGTCGCCGTGCTCCGGGGCGGCAAGCCCGTCGCCGGTGCCGAGGTCGTGTTGGCCGTGGTCGACGAGGGCGTGCTTCGCCTGACCAACTACAAAGCCCCAGACCCAGTCAAAGCGCTGCGCCCCGGCTCCGCCTTCAGCTTCTCGATCGCCGACACCCGCACGGAGTTGGCCGACATGCTGCAACGCAGCCACACCGCCGGTGATGGCGCGGGTGCCGACGGAAACGCAAGCCTGGTCTCGACCCGGAAGAACTTCGTCCGAACGGCGCTATGGCGTCCGCACCTGCGGACCGCAGACGACGGCACGGTCAAGGTCGGCCTCGACCTTCCCGACAACCTCACCGAGTTCCGCATGATGGCCGTCGTCCTCGATGACAAGGGCCGCGGCGGCAAGGGCAAAGGCGCGTTCAACGTGCGCAAGCCCCTGATGATTCAGCCTGCGGTGCCTCGTTTCGCACTCGAAGGCGACAGCTTTGAGGCCGCCGTCATGGTTCACAACGGTCTCGAAAAGGATGTCGAAGCCACCGTAACCCTGGATGGCAAGGCACAGACGGTCTCTCTGGCCGCGATGGCCCGCAAACGCGTGGCCTTCACCGCCAGCTTCGGAGAACCCGGAGAGAAGAAGCTGGTGTTCGAGGTGAAGGACGGCGAAGGCGAGGTCCGCGACCGCGTCGAAGCCATCGTGCCGGTTCAAGCGGCAGGCATCGACGAGAGGCCTCGACTGGCCGGTGCGTTCAACGGCGCCCAAGAGGTCCTGCTCGAGGTGCCCGCCGGCATCACGACCGACCTCGCCCGCGACGCGGTGCTCACGATCACGATGGGCCACCATGCCTGGCCGGAGCTGGGCAGCCGCCTCGAGTACCTCATCGACTATCCGCACGGGTGCGTGGAGCAGACGACGTCCTCGACGTTGCCGCTGTTGGCAGCCCGTGACGTCCTTCCGCGGCTGGGCCTGTTCCGGTTCAGCCAGGAGGAAATCGATGCGATGGCACTCGCTGGCCTCAAGCGGCTGGCGACCATGAAGACCAGCAGCGGCGGCCTGGCGTACTGGCCCGGCGGCACCGAGCCGAACCTCTATGGCACCGCGTACGCGACCCGGGCCATCGCCCTGGCAAAGAAGCAGGGCATCGAGGTTCCGGGGCTCTTGGAAGAGGTCACCGACTACCTCGAGGAGCGCCTCGACAGCTCCGGCGGTACCGCCCGTCGCGACGTGGAGCAGCTCGCCTCCATCGCGCTGGCGCTGTCCGAAGCCGACGCGCTCCCGGAGTCCTCCGCGGACATGTTGGTCGACACCCTGCCCAACCAAGGGGCCTTTGGTGCCGCCATGGTCGCCGTGGCTCTGTCGAGCCTCGACGGGCACGACGATCAAGTGAAGCAAGCCCTCGATGCGGTCGAGGCGGCGTTCGAAGCCGATGGTTCGGTCAAGAAGAAGGACGAGGAGAGCGACTTCTCGTACTACGGTTCGGACACCCGGACCCAGGCTCAGGCAGCGCTCGCACTGGTCCGGCTGCGCCCGAGCTCGACGCTCATTCCGACGCTCGTGGACACGCTGGTGCGCAAGACCGGGTCCTACACGACCCAAGCCACCGCGTTCGGTCTGCTCGCTCTGCGAGAGAAGGTCGTCAGCGACGAGGGGGAAGATGCCCGCGTCGTCGCGCGGCTCGATGGCGTCGCGCTGACCGCAAGCACCGAGGGTTCCTCGGGGATGGGCTCAGGCTCGGGGGCGTTCACGATCCCGTTCGCGGAGGTCGCCGGTCGTCACGCGGTCCTGCGTCTGGAGACCACCGGAGAGACCCCGGTGTCGTTCCAAGTCGGAGCCGCATGGCGTCGTCCCTTCACGGCCGGCGACAGCCAGGTCGAGACCTCGGCGCTCAAAGGTCCGGAGGTCTACCGCCTCTACACCACATCCAAAGGAGAGGCCGTCGACATGAGCAGCGTCGCTCCGGGCACGGTCGTCCGCGTCGCCTTGCTCGCCCGTATGCCGGAGGACTTGGACCACGACCGACGCGGCTACCTCGCCATGACCGACCGCCTGCCGGCCGGATTCGAACCCATCCAGCCCGACCTGTGGACGGTCTCTCGCCCGGCGGACCTGACGGACAAGCACCCGATGTACGACCTCCTGCAATGGGGCTCGGCGGATGCGAGCTACGTCGAGATGCGCGACGACCGGGTGCACCTGTACTTCGACCGTTTCTGGGGTGAGTACGTTGCAGGCACCTACACGATGCGAGCCACGACGCCGGGCCGATACACCGTGCCGCCCGCCATGGCCGAGCTGATGTACGAGCCTGACAGCACCGGCTACTCCAAAGACGCAACGGTGGTGGTGACCGAGTGAACGCCCCCCTCGCCCGTGCACTCCCAAGCCGTCGCTGGATGCGGCGGCTGGGTCTGCTGATGCTGGTCACGACCGTAGCGGCGTGGCTCGGCTGGCATGCCTATCGAGGACAGGCGGGGGATCCGGTGTCACTCCTCGAGGACGACTGGTACAGCGGTCATCGCATCGAAGACCGGGCCGGCGAGCTCCTCCGGGAGCTGCCCACGGCAGACGGCAGACGCGGGCGACCGATTCCGCTGGATGAGGTCGGAGAGCGCCTCGTCCTCGCAACCCTGGCCGCCGAGGACGCGCGCTTCACCGACCACGATGGCGTCGACCGCCTCGCAATCCTGCGAGCGGTGGAGCAGAACGTACGGCACGGCGAGGTCATCTCCGGGGCCAGCACCGTGACCCAGCAGCTGGTCAAGCTGCTCGACACCCGGGGAGCCTCGGCCGAGCGCACGCTCGCGGTCAAGCTTCGCGAGGCGGCGAGGGCCCAGAACCTCGAGGACGAAGCCTCCAAGGAGGCCATCCTCGAGGCGTACTTTCACCGACTCCCGTACGGGCACGGCTGGGTCGGGCCCGAGGCGGCGGCCCGCGGATACTTCGGCGTGCGCGCGCGGGACCTGAGCTGGGCCCAGGCCACCTACCTCGCGGTGCTCCCCCGCTCGCCATCCTTCCTCGACCCCTACCAACACCCCGAGCGTGTCGAGTTGCGACAGCGCGCGCTGCTGGCTCAGCTCGAAGAGTCCGAGCTCCTGTCGAGTGCCGCGCGGGTGCGAGCCGAAGCCGAGCCGATCGAGTGCCGGCCCCTGTCCCATGCGTTCGAAGCCCCGCACTTTGTGCAGATGCTGCAAAGCGAGCAGCGGTTGGCGGACGGCGAGCGCACCCAAACCACGTTGGACCTCTCGCTGCAACGCGACGTGCAGGGGCTCATCGAGACCCACATGACCAAGATGCGGGAGCGCGCCGTCGACAACGCAGCGGCCGTCGTCGTGGACAACGCGACCGGGGACGTGCTCGCCTACGTTGGGAGCGCGGACTTCTTCGATCCTCAGATCGCCGGTCAGGTCGACATGCTCCGCTCCCGCCGCCAGCCCGGCTCCTCGCTCAAGCCGTTCATCTATGGCTTGGCGTTCGAGCACGGACACCACGGATCCCAGATGCTCGCCGACGTCCCGACCGAGTTCGTCGAAGGCGGCGGCAGTATGTACGCGCCCCGCAACTTCGGCGGCGACTACATTGGGCCCATCTCGGCTCGCGAGGCCCTCGCCGCCAGCCTCAACGTTCCCGTCGTGCGCTTGGCTTCGGAGCTCGTGACCACTCAGGGCAGCAGCGTGCTCGTGGATCGACTCCTCGCGCTGGGCTTCGACAGCCTCGACCGGTCCGCCGAGCACTACGGGCTCTCGGTCGCGCTGGGTAGTGGTGAGGTCACCCCCCTCGAGGTGGCGCGCGCCTACGTCACACTCGCCCGCACCGGGGAAGCGATCGAGCTTCGGGTTCGCCAAGACGACCCCCAGGCCACCGGGCGACGCGTGCTCCCTCGCGGCCCCACAGCAGCCGTGGTCGAAGCCCTCTCCGACCCCGGCGCCCGCCTGCGACTGTTGCAAGGTCGCAGCCCGTTCGACATCGGCTACCCCCTCGCCCTCAAGACCGGCACGAGCTCCGGGTACCGCGATGCCTGGACGGCCGGCTTCACCCATGAACGCACCATCGTGGTGTGGCTGGGGAATGCGGACGGGTCACCGATGCGGGACGTCACCGGCGGCTCTGGAGCGGGCCCGTTGTTCGCCGACCTGATGCGGCGTGCCATGCAGGACGTCACCACCCGGGAGCCGCTATGGCCCGCCGATGCGCTGCACGTCGCTCACGTGTGCCCTCTTTCGGGCGCGGTGGCGACCGACGCCTGCCCCGACGCCGTCGCGCGACGGTTTGCGACCAACGCCGAGCCCAAGGAGCCGTGCGCCGTACACCGACAGGTCGTCGAGACCTCCGACGGCATGGTCTGCACCCCCGAGGGGGACACGGTCGTGGCCGTCTTCCCCCCCGCGTTCGACGGATGGTTGGAGTCCCTTCCTCCCGGGGCGCCGGGGTTGGATCCCCACGGCACGCCCTGGGTCCGCAGCCACGACGTCTCGGGCTGCACCGACGCCACGAGCCGCCCGACCCTCGCCATGACCGGCCCTCACACCGGCTCGGTCGTCATGCTCGGACACGACGGACGGGACGACGACCGGGTCGAGTTCACCGCCGCGTGGCGCGGACCGATCCAGCAGCAGCCCGAGCGGGTGGAGTTTGTGGTCGACGGCAAAGCGGTCGGGCAGTCGGCGGCTCCGTTTCGAGTGCTTGCCCGCGTTGGACCCGGAGACCACGATGTCTACGCGCGCCCCGCCGATCCGAGGGCCGCCGCTGCGTTTGAGAGCATCAGCTTCAGCGTGCGCTAACGAGACCCGATGGTCTGGGTGGACACGTAGCTGCGCGCTCGGTCGACACCGTCCTTGCCCTCGTTGAGCGCAATCTGGACGTGCTCGATGTCGCCATCGAAGAACACCCGAATCTCCTGCTGCTGGGCGTCCGGATCGATCTGCACCATCGCCCCGGCAACCGCATACCAGTGGGCCTTGTCGACAACCGGCTCGAACACCTCGAGGTCGAAGCGTTGCTCGGCGAGCCCGCTCCGCTCAGGAGCGCGAGAGACCCCGTCGGTGGGGACCGACGGGGGCAGCGCAGGATTGCCGAAGGCCAGCACCATCAGCGCCGGACCGGGGATCTCGCGAACCTCGATCGGCTTCGGGGACCATCCGAGGCTGACCGTCCCGTCGTCGGAGCAGGGCAAGTAGAGCATCGCGGACGCACTGCCACCACCCAGCTGGCCGATTCGAGACTGGCCGTCGTCGGCGGCATAGGCGTAGCGGCGCAGCGCCGAGGGTCCTGTCATCACGGGGTCGAGCCGAAGCGCCTTGCCCAACGCAAACCCGTCTCCATCGCACCCGGACCGAAAGCGATCCTTCGTATCACCGTCGCCATTGAGGTCGAGCGCGTGCCGTGACCCCAGCACGTCCCGCTCCCGAACCATCCCCTTCCTCGGACGCCCCGTCAGCGTGAAGGGTTCCGCGGTGTAGCGGACCGTCCCCGGCCACGGCGCAACGGCGTCCGCACGCTTGAGCATCACGCGGACCTCGGTGGTGGTCGTCACCCGAACCGTCTCCACCACCGGCGCGCGAAAGCCCTGCCCTGGGTTTCTCGCCACAGGAAGCGGCCGGGGCTGCGGGGTGGACTCCGAGGACCCCGACGGCGCAGCCGGGGATGTGGCGGAGTTCGAAACCGACCCTGGTCCCGAAGCTGGGGTTTTGGGGGACTGCGACGGTGTGGCTCCAGAACACGCCACGACCAAGAGGCCACCGATTGCCGTCAACGTCCGCACCGCAGCAGGCTATCAGCCCTGGCTTCGGTTTTTTTGTCACATCGGGGCCCATGCGCATCCATCCGATATGCCTCGAGCTCTGCCCCTCGCCGCTGCGCTTGCGCTCGTACCCACGCTCCTGTCGGCGTCGGCCGACGCGAAACCCACCGCAACGGCATCCAGCTCTCGCGCCAGCCGCCCCAAGGCCTCGGCGAGCCCCCGCCCGCAGGCGAGCCCCACCGCCCGTCCCAAAATGATGAAG
>CAJXVA010000116.1 GCA_913061055.1 uncultured Pseudomonadota bacterium | reverse complement strand
TGGTGGGGTTGGTGGGGTCGGTGTCGCCCGTGGGATCCGTCGCGGACGTGGGGCCCGGGCCGGACGTCGGATCTGTGGTCGACGTTGGGCCCGTCGTGCTCGGGGTGCCGGTCGAGGGGGCGGTCGTCTGGGTTGTCTCGGTGCTCGACCCTGCGACGTCGGTGTCGGCGCTGGGACTGTCGGGATTGAAGCAAGCGGCAGTACCAAGGGAAGCAAAAAGAGCCAAGCGACGCATGGGGTGACTATACCGAACTCTGGCAGAGAGCCCGTGCGAGCCCCGGGGCCCTTCGGAGTCCACGACCTAGGTCCATCACTGGACGAGCGCCTTGGCTCGCGGACCTCATCAGGTGCACCGGAGAAGTAACGTCGGGTACAGGCCCGGCTTCGACACGCTTTTCCGAGGACAGCCGCGGTCGCCGTGGAACAGACGAAGCGTCGACCCTCGACGAGGCCACACGATCATGACCGACCGAGCGCTTTCATCACTGTGTTGTTTGCTCGCCCTCACGACCGGGTGTGGCGGAAACGGGTCGCCGGCCGGGATGACGGCTGGAGCCGACACCGAAACGACTGGAGTTGGAGACGGAACGGACGCAGAGGCCTCCGGCGTGGGGACGACTGCTGGTCCCGCGGCCACGGCGACCTCGTCAATCGACGAGACCGACTCGAGCGAGACGGGTGGCTCCGAGGGATCCGGCGAGGTCGAGACCACCGACATCGTCTTGTCTGAACACAAGGCGTTCCCCACCGCCGAGGGATACGGCGCCTGGGCCACTGGCGGCCGTGACGGGACGATCTTGTACGTCACCACGACCGAGGACACGGGGGAGGAGGGCTCGCTGAGGTGGGCGCTCCAGCAGGACTTTCCGCGAATCGTGTACTTCCTGGTCGGCGGAGAATTCAGAATCCAGAGTCGCCTGACGGCCTACGGCGACAACCTCACCGTTGCCGGCGAGACCGCGAACGACCTGGGCGGTGTCAACATCACCATCCCCGACGACGGGGCCAACGTCGACATCCGCATCTCCATGCAGAACACCATCATCCGATACATCGCGGCGGAAGGTGGTTTTGCATCCCAGGACAACGGCGGGAGCCTGCTCATCCCGTTCTCCCGGTCGGGTTCGTACAACACGATTCTCGACCACTACACGGGCGGCTGGGCCAACTATACGGGCGGCGGCATGGTGAACATCGACGTGGACCTGGGGCGCGGAGGCTTGACGACGACCCAACATTCGCTGCTGCACGAGGGCAGCTATCAGCAGAATACGGGAGGCGGCGGAGGCATCCTGGCGAGCTATACGCGTCAGATCTACCCCGACGACTACGATTCTCAGCTGGAAGCATGGGGGGCGTGGGACGGGTTCTCCAACCACCACAACGCCTTCATCGGCTTGACGCATCGGTTCTTCAACACCGCCGGGAACGGCGAGACCGCCGATCAGATCTACAACAACTACATCTACGGCTGGCGGAACCGGATGAGCACGCACTACAACGGTAACCAGCCCATCGACATCCATCACAACTACTACGAAGCTGCTCCCTACAACGCCGACCTCAACTACGCTCTGATGCATCGCTTCGACTACCGAGAGGCCACCAACATGGTGCCGCCGATCGAGACGAACGCGAACTTCTACATCGCGGACAACCTCGTCATCGACAAGGACGGCTCCGAGTTCCACGGCGTCACAGACGACGACTGGGCCATGCTCTCCACCTTTGACCCGGACGACCCACAGGATGTCTCGGATGTGGCTCGCCGCTACGAGCCCGCCCCGAGCCCCGACGGCGGGATGACGCTGCACGCAACGGAAGACGTCAAAGACATCGTGCTTGCCAACGTTGGCGCGGGCATGCGCTTCGACGCCGACGGTACACCCCACAACGACCGCGAGAACGACCTCCGCTACATCACCTGGGCCCGCGAACGAACGGGTCCGACCGAGGGCTCGCAGACGTACGGCGACGGCGGCTTGGGCGATCACGCGTCGTTCGTGCATCCGGTCTATGTGTCCGAGACTCGAGACCGAAATACGCTGGACGAGGAGGGTGTTCCTTTCGGTTGGGAAGTCCCCGGGGACGTCGTCAACGAGGCTGGGTATTCTCGGCTCGAGATGTACCTGGCAGACATTGCGGGCGACTTTCACGTGCTGCGGGCGCGCTAGGTAGGGGGCGTCCTCAACTCGATGAAGCGCCCGGAGCAAGCCACTCCAGCCGTCTCTTGCTTATCTGCGCACGTAGGCATCGTAGAATGCCTCGAATGCCGCGAGCTGAAATTCGTTCGCCGCCTTGGAGATGGCAGCGTTCGGGGACCCGACTTCGAAGCCGTGGTAGCCGCCCTTGAACACTTTGAACTCGACGTGGACCCCCGCGGCCCCCAGATTTTCAATGTAAGCGATGCTCTCGTCGAGGAAAGGCTCAAGGTCGCCCACGAAACTGATCGTCGGTGGGAAGTCTCGGTAGTCCTCGTTGAGCGCGGGAGAGGCGTAAGCCGGAATCGGGTCGTCGAGGTCTCCGAGGTAGAGCTTCCAGGCGCGCGCGTTGATGCTGGCATCCCACATGGTCGAGCCTTGCATTTGTGACGAGGCGGTGAGCATCCGATGGTCCAGCATGGGATAGACGGGCATTTGGAAGATGGGGTCGACGTCTTTCGTGTCGCGCGCCTTGAGGGTGATCGCGGCTGCCATGCCACCGCCCGCGCTGTGGCCGGCGATGATGATGTTGTTGGGGTCAATGTTGAGCTTGTCGGCGTTGTCTCGCACCCACAACATCACGTCGTAGCAATCGTTGAAGCCCGCGGGAAACGGGTCTTTTTGTGAGACTCGGTAGTCGGGCGAGAAGATGGCGACGTTTCGCCGCTTGAGCACGTCGGCGTAGAACGGGTTCGCCATTTCGGGGATGCCCATCATGTAGCCGCCGCCGTGAAAGTAGAGCATGGCGGGGAGCTTCTCGGTGTTGCCTTGGGGGCGGAACACCCGTGTACGAACTCGGTGGCCTGGTGTGTGGGTACTCGGGACTTCCACGGTGTCGTTGTCCACGCCCTTGACCTTTTGGCCCTTGGACATCCGAACCATGGAGTTGACCATGCGCAGTCCCCAGTTCTTCTTGTTGAGCCAAACCAGAAAGCGCAAGGCGCCGTACTGCCCCTGAAGTTCCTGGTCGTGAGTCGCTTTCGTTATCTGCATCCGTCTGCCTGCGTTCGCTGTTGAAGGATCGAACTCCTCTAACAACATACGCAGGCAGACTCAGGGTCGAATGTCCGGGCGCGCCAAAGCGTTGTCCCGGTCCGCCAAAGCGCTCGACTCGCCACCGGTTGTGCGCGCAGCCACTCGGGCCTTGTTCTTGTCCCGGGCTTCGGCTTCTACCGCGTGCAAGGCATCTCGCTGCAGTGGACGATACCGAGGTGAGTTGCAGACGAACGCGCGCAGGAACCCAAAGATTGGCGCGTTGTGCGAGTCCGTTGGCGGGTCGTGCTTGGAGGCCTTGGAGCCCTGCACGCTACCGTTTTGGCGATGGAGTTCCTCGAAGTGGTCCAAACGTACTTTCGCGGCGAACGGCTTGAGTCCGCGCTCTTCGTCGTGCCCGGAGGGCTCTTGCTCATCGGCCTGGGGATCGCCGCCATCCGGTCGGAAACCCCCGCGTTTGCGTGGTCGGTCGCTGTCCCCTGCTTCTTGTTTGGGCTGCTGTTCCTCGGGGTCGGCGTTGGCATTAGCCTACGAACGCCGGGCCAGGTGGCGGCGCTGTTGCAGGGGCTGGAAACGGACGCCGCGAACACGCTCGCAGCGGAGATCGCCCGGATGGACAAGGTCCTAGCGAACTTCCACCTCGTCCTCCCGACCTTTGGTGGCATCGCATTCGGCGGCCTGGTCCTGCGCTTTGCCGTCAGCACGGATTGGGCACAGGGCCTTGGCTCCATCCTGGTGTTGCTTGGTGGTATCGGGCTGCTCACCGACGGTTTCGCGAGCCGGCGCGCGGTGCCGTACATCGACGCCCTTGCTGCAGAGCATGACCGTTCCAGCGCCGAGAGGCAGCGTGGGGAGACCAACTCGGCGGCTGACGCCGAGTGACGGACCGACGGGCTGGGCTCAGGGCCCGGGGCGTGAGACCGACTGGGCTGCTGCAGCGCGAAACTGCTCCGGGGTCGTATCCGTCCACCGATGAAAGGCACGGAAGAACGATGTTGGCTCTTCGAAGCCCAGAAGGTACGCAACCTCGTTCAAGGAGATCTGTGTTTCGCGAAGGTAGTGGCAGGCCAACCGCTGTCGGGTGTCTCCGACCACCGCCTTGAAGCGGGTGCCTTCGGCCTGCAGACGTCGTTGGAGGGTCCGCGTACTGACGCCCAGCCGGCGTGCGACCTCGTCCATCGAAAACTGACCGCTCGGGAGCCCTTCGAGGAGCACGGCCTGAGCCCGACGAGTGAACGAAGCCTCCTCCCCAAGGTCGGCAAGACGTTGGCTCAGCTCCGGCTCGAAGATGTCCCACATGGCGGGGTTCGAGCTCAGGAATGCGCGATGGGCATCTTCGTTGTCGAAGCGAACGTGCAGATCTCGACCTCGCCTGAGCTCGACACCGAGAAAGCCCTCGTAGGGTTCGGGGACGTCGGGTAGCTCCGGGACCGTGACCTCGATGGGCTGGATGTGTTGGCGGGTGCCGAGCCGGGCGAGCTGCGTGATGAACATCGCCTCAACGACATGCACGTGCGCAGGAAGACGAACCTCCGTGGGCTCCCATCGATATGTGAGCCGCAAGCCGTCTGCCGCGTCGTCAACCTCGAGAGAGACCGGGCCAAGCAGAGGTTTGAACCGCGCGAACCGCTGGGCCGCGGTCGCGAGGTCGGGGCTGCACAACGCTGCGAAGAGCGGCGGCGAAAACCACTCTGGGCTGATCCCCTCGGTCAGCCGAACCCAAAAGGTCGGGTCTTGGACGCTGTCGTGAATCGCTTCGTGGATCCGCATGAAGTCGTCCGACCCCACGCGAACATCTCCGCCGTTGAGAAGGTCCTCGGGAAGCCTCGCTCGCCGCAGCACGTCGACCACATCGACGCCGACCTGGGCCAGGATCCCCTTCCAGCCCGGCCAGACCGCGAAGCTCCCTTTGCCCGATACGCTCATGGAGTGTTTCCCTCGGCAGCGTAGACCCGGCAGACGTCTTTGGCACTCGAATCAGGACGATTGCCCACGATGCGGTCAGCCCAGGTGCTCCGCAAGTGCCCGGAACCGCCGAGACAGGATGCGCTGGCTCAAGGGAGCGGTTGCGGCCATCAACTCGGACCCGTGATAGGCGCCCGGCAGGACATGCAGCTCGGTCGGAACCCCGGCCGCAAGGAGTTTGCCCGCGAACGCGATATCCTCGTCTCGGAACGCGTCTTCGGTTCCAACATCGATGAACGTGGGTGGGAAGCCGGCGACGTCTTCCCGGCGTGCCGGGGCAGCGTAGTGGTCGGCCTCGGCTCGACCAAGGTAGGCCTCCCAGGCCTCGATGTTTGCGGCTCGATCCCACACGCCCACCGAGGTGACCTGGTGACTTGAGGCGGTGACGTTGCGGTCATCGAGCATGGGGTACAGCGCCATCACGAAGCAGATCTTCGGGCCGTTGCGATCGACGCTGAGAAGGGTCGTCGCGATGGTGAGGCCGCCGCCCGCACTCGGTCCGTAGATCGCGATCCGATCGGCATCGACCCCCAACGCGTCGGCCTCGCTCGCAAACCACTTCAGGCCTGCGTAACAATCTTCGACCGGAGCCGGATGCGGATGCTCTGGCGCAAGGCGATACTCGACATTCACGACGACAGCGCCAAGCTGAACACAGGGTCTTGGATTCGAAGTCGCCAGCCTCCAGGTCGCCAACGACCATCCCTCCCCCGTGAATGTAGTACACGCCGGGTCGCGCGCCCTCTACGGTTGTGGGGTGATAGATGCGGACTCGAATCTCCGGCGCCCCGTCAGGACCGGCAACCGTGCGCTCTTCGGTTCGGACGCCCTCAGGAGAGGGCATCGCCCCCGCAGCTTGGACGATCAGCGCCGTCATCGTCTCGCGGCGCTGGGGGATGGGAAGTGCCTGAAGCCCGCCGGGAAGGACCGAGAGAAACCGCTCGAGAGCGGGTCGCGATGCGGGGTCGATACGAGCGTGCTGGTCAACGGTGGGCTTGGTCATCGTAGGTTCCTCGTGTTTGAACGTAGATGTCCAAGCGGGACCTGCCAGTAGCCCGACACGCCGTTGTGCTTGCCCCACACGCCAGGCTTGCGCTGGCGAAGGTCCATGACCTCCGGTACATCACGTGGGCGCGCGAACGAACGGGCCCGACCGAGGGCTCGCAGGCGTTCGGCGACGGCGGCTTGGGCGACCACGCGTCGTTCGTACACCCGGTCTATGTGTCCGAGACTCGAGACCGAAGCACGCTGGACGAGGAGGGTGTTCCTTTCGGTTGGGAAGCCCCCGGGGACGTCGTCAACGAGGCTGGGTATTCTCGGCTCGAGATGTACCTGGCAGACATTGCGGGCGACTTTCACGTGCTGCGGGCGCGCTAGGGACGGTGACTCCGCCGGGGCAGGTCGTATACGATGAGGTGCAGCTTGGTCTGCGCCCACTCTCGCGCTGAAAGGGAGGGTGGAGCCCGGACGTAGGACGCGTCGTCGTGCGGCCACCTTGGTTGCCTACGAATCGGTGTCGTAGACCGCGAGGCCGCCTTCGGTGGCGACCCACAGTTGGCCGCGATACTCGGCGAAGCCGTGGACGTTGGGGTGAGGGATGTCGGGCAATGTCGTGACATGTTCGCCTTGGATCGCGGCGGCCCCGTTTTGTGTACCCACGAAGATGGTGTCGGCGATGCGGGTGACATCGAAGATCCAGGTGTCGGGGAGTCCTCCGACTTGGTGGTGGCTGCCGTCGGGTTCGAGCACGGTGACACCGTTGCGTAGGGAGCCGGCGACGATGTTGCCTTGGTTGTCGGCGGCGGCGGCGAGGAACCAGCTCGCCGGGAGGCCGGCGGCGAGGTCGAAGCGGGTGGTGTCGCCGCTCGTGGCGACTCGGACGACGCCGCGATCTTCGGTGGTCAGCCAGGTGGCGTCTGTGGTGTGCACGAGGCCTTGGATTGCGCGGGTGCGGCCGGGGCGGGATTGAGCCTTGGTGCGGCCTTTGCCGAGCGGGACGGTCCACAGGGCGCCTGGAGTGGTCACGAGGAGCATGTCACCGTCGCGGGCGAGGCCGTTGACGCCGCGGGGCTTGATGCTGGCTTCGCGTTCGAAGGTGATGCCGTCGGTGGTGCGGAAGAGGCCCTCGGTGGCGGCGATCCACAGCACGCCGTCGATCGAGGTAAGGTCGTTGATCATCCGGGGCCCCTCGGACGCATGGGTGAAGGTTCTGCCGTCGTCGGTGAAGCAGAGGCCCTCGTGGAAGGCTCCGAGCCACAGCCGTTCGCCGTCGGTGAGCATGGGACCGATGTGGTTGGAGCAGGGTTGGTCGTCTGCGGTGAGGCGACGCGGGGTTTCGCCGCCGATCCACAGCCCGGATCCTGCGGTGGCTTCGAAACGCTGAGTGCCGGCGTTGACGATGGCGGTGACGCGGTGCCCGTCGCGTCGTGGTCCGACGGTGGGCTCCATGGCGGGAGCACCCGCGGCAGCGGTGCAGTCGAAGGTCGTGTCTCGAAGCACGCACTCGCTGGCGGTGGTGCGTACGCGGGCCTGGCCATTGGAGAGGTCGACGCTCCACACGTGCGCGGTGTCCAGGCCGTGGCGGGTGTCGAAGCGGCGCTGCAGGGTGCCTGTTGCGACGTCGTAGACCTCCAGGCCCCCGCGGGTCCCGGCCCACACGAGCTTGCCGTCTGTGGCCAGGTCATCGACGTGTGCGGTGCTGGTGTGGAGGGTGGCCAGCTCGAAGGAGGGGGCGTCTGCGACGGGGGCAGCGAGTGCAAGCGTGAGGAGGCCGGCGAACATCACTTCACCTCGACTTCAATCTCGCGACTCTTCTCATTGCGGGCGTCGTCGGTCACCACCACCCGCACCCGGTGCATTCCGGGCGGAAGCTTCAACTCGCCGGTGAACTCGCCGCGGTGCAGCGTCAGATCGATGCGCACGGTGGGGTCATCGACCAGCGCGACCACGGCCTCTCGTAGGACTCCCAGCTCGGGGTCCGCCTTGGCCAGCACGCGCACGCCAGAGTCGGTCACCTCCAGCTCGACCTCGAAGTCCGGCGCCTCGGAGTCGATGGTGTAGGGGACGGTCGACATCTTGACCGCGCCGTTCTTGTCGACCACCACAACCTTCACATCGTAGGCACCGTCCTCCACGCCCTTGGGCACCAAGAAGCGGGTCGTCCACATCTCGCGGGCCTCATCCCAGACCAGGTCTTCCACCAGGCCGAAGGGGAAGTATGCGGTGACCTGCTGGGCGCTGGCCGGAGCGCGAACGGAGAGGATGGGGTCGCCCGGCGGCATGATGTCGCGCGAGAGGGCGGCGGCATCGGGGTTGGCGGCGAGGATCTTGGACTTTCGCTCGCGGGCTTGGGCGAGGGTCTCGGAGGCGCCCTCGGTGAGCTCGCTGGCGGGGATGGCCAAGAAGGCGGTGTAGGGGGTGACGATGTTGTAGGCGAGGGCCAGCTCAGTGGTCTCCTCGACGAGTTCTTCGGTCTCGCCGGCGAGCGCGATCTCCTCGAGCAGGTCGTCGGTACGCGCTTCGGCCCACGTGCGTCCGACCCACGGCCGCTGGTTGACCTTGGGGACGTTGAGTGTGGTCTCGAAGGTCTCGAGCTTGCCGCCGCGGCGTCCGGTGAGGGTGATGGTGGTGGGGCCATCGCCACGCACGCGAGCGGCGATGACGAGCTCGTCGGAGGCATAGAGGTCGGGCAGGCTTTGCGGATAGATGCGAGTGACGGTGGCGCCTTTGGCCGACAGCTCGAGGTCGACCATCATCGGCGTCTCGATCGTGTCGTAGAGCTTCTCCATCTTGCGGGTGATGGCCTCGGGCGACTCGATGAACGTGAAGCGGCCGCGCTTGGTGGAGGCGAGCCTGGAGAGCAGGGGACGCTCGACACCATCGCCCACGCCGATCGTGAAGACGCGGGCATCGCCCTTGTCGTCGGCCGCGACTTCGAGGGTTTCTTGGGAGTCGGACTGTCCGTCGGTGAGGAACAGGATGACGTCCGGCTTGTCGTCACGGGTCTGGGCGGCGAGGGATTCTTTGAGCGCCAGCGCGATGTTGGTGCCGCCGTTGTCGTGGGCCTTCTTGACGAAGTCGATCGCGTCTTTGCGGGTGGAGTCTTTGACCGCGCGCGGGGTGTTGTAGAGCTTGTCGACGCCGTCATCAAACAGCACGACGTTGACGCGGTCCTCGGAGCTGAGGCGGCCTAAGACGTCGATGGCGGCGAGCTTGGCTTGGTCGAGTGGGGGGCCGGCCATGCTGCCGGAGATGTCGAGGACAAGCGTGACGTCTTTGCCGATGCGCTTGGTGGAGGGGGCGACGTCGGGGGTGGCGAGGGTGAGCAGCATGTAGCCGTCTTGCCCCTTGTCGCGGTGGATGGCGGTGTCGAGCGTGAAGGCGGGTTGGCCGATGGTCCAGGAGAGGTCGAGCTCGGTGGGCTTGCCCTTGGGGGTCTTGGTGCGGACCTCGATGTGCTCGGCGTCGATGCGCTTGATGTCGAGGTTGTGCGAGGTGGACTCGAGGTCGGTGATTCCGCGCTCGTCGTGCAGGGTGATCGTGGCGTTGGCGGCGGGCTCGGCCAACGGAAAGCTCGCGAGGACGCGGTCACCGGAACGCTCGAGGCGGCGGTGGTAGTCCACTTCGACGGGTTTGTCTTCGCCGGGCTCGATCGGGAAGACGCGGAAGGTGAATGCGCCCTCGCCGGATTCGGTCAGGAGGCCTGGGTCTCCGCCGAGGCCGGTGACTTCTTCGTAGATCTCGGTGGCGGTGGAGTTCTCGAGGACTTCGCCGACGATGCGGTCATCTCCGTTCCAGTAGGAGAAGCCGTGGACCTTTGCGCCCTCGCCCGCTTGGAGGGTGTAACGGCCTTCGAGGCGGGATTCGGAGTGGTTGGAGTAGACCTGGCGGAGTGTGGTGTCGGCGTATTGGCGGTCGATGTTGATGGTGAGGCGTTCTTCGAGGAGGTCGAGCTCGCCCACGTCTCCGGATTCCGTGGTGGCGGTGAGACGGCCGTTTGCTTCCGCGAGGGTGGGGGCCAGCGAGGCGGCCAGCGCGAGCGCGGCAGGGGTGAGGCTGGCGAGGAGTCGGAGGCTGGCGTGCGGGAGCATGGCGGCTGTGTGGGGTTCACGCCGCACGGGGGCTGAGTATTCCCGACGTGCCGCTCACCGAAGTCTCGGTCGCCGCGTCGGCCTCGAACGTGGACTTGGTGGTGTCGATGGTGCCTCCGCTCGTGTCGTCGATGACGGCCAGGAGGTCTTGCGACCACATCTCCAATCGTTCCGGCCCACAACGTCTCGCCGGAGTTCGCGCTCGGACCGATCGTCGTGAAGGACCTCCCGGCGGTTGCGTGCATAGCCGATCTCCTTCGCCAGCATAGTGAAGGAACCAGTCTGGGAGAAGCGGAAGGAACCAGTCTGGGAGACGTGTTTCGTGCAACAGGCGGGCGCGACGGTCGACTCGTCCTGTGCAATGTCGAGCCCCCGAAACCTCTATCCTGACACCACGCTGTACATCACGGTCCGGTGTGTCCACCGCAGCTACCGCCTCGTTCCCAAGAAGCGCGTCAACCGCGTTGTTCGGTTTGCCTTCGCGGCCGTGTCCTCAAGGTACAGGGAGAAGTTCGGGATGGAGTTCTACGAGTTCGTGTTCCTCTCGACGCACTACCACATCGTGCTCTTCGACCGGTTCGGGCATGTCAGCGACTTCCTCAAGGATTTCAATGCCGTCGTCGCTCGCGAGCTGAACGCGATTCGTGGCACGGGCGGGAAGTTCTTCGCCGATGGCCCCGGCATCCAGACTGTCCTCGGTGAGGAGAAGGTCTTCGAGCACTGCATCTACACCCTGGCCAACGCCGTCGCCGCCGGCATCGTCCACAAGACTGCCCATTGGAAAGGCTTCAACTCGCTGCGCATGCCCTACGGCAAGCAGTACGTCATCTCGAAGCCGAGCATTGGCATCTGGTCGAAGAAGCAACGGCACAAGCACCGCCGAAGCTCCCAGCGCTCCGGCCGCGCCGCCTTCGCCAGCCGCTCGAAGATGCCTGACGCCGCCGTCCTGATGCTCGACCGGCCCAAGATCATGCTCGAGCTGTCTGATGAGGAGCTTCGCGCGAAGATCCGCGAGGGTCTGCAGAAGCGCGAGGCGAGGATTCGCCAAGAGCGCGCAGGGAAGCCGGTGCTGGGGATGAAGGCCGCCCTGAAGATCGGGTGGAGGACTGTGCCGATGCAGGGGGAGGAGATGTTCGGCCGACAGCCGACGTTTTCGACGGAGACCAGGGAGCAACGGACCGCGATGAAACGGCTACGGCGGCGATTCTTAGTCGACTACCGGCTCGCGCTGGCGCGATGGAACGCCGGTGAGCGGGACGTGGTGTTCCCGGCGGGCACGGTTCGGATGCGGCTTCGGCACAAGGTGATGACCGAGCCGGTGCCACTCGACCTGCTCCTGGCCGCCTAGGTCAGGGGGAAAAACCTGAATCTGCAGAAGGCGAGCTTTGGCTCGTCCGCTTGCGTTGGTTGTTCGAGATAGGGAGTGCCTTGGCCCTGGCCGTCAGGTGCAGGGGTCTACGTCCGCCAGGGACAGGGGGTAGGCTGACGTTCGGGAAGCGTCGCACTTCCGAGCCTCGATGACCGCTCCTGAGTCCGGTAGCGCCATACATAACTCCCAGACTGGTCCGCCCCACACCCCTTCCGCCTCCTCCCAGACTGGTCCGCCTCCCCCCCCGAGCTAGCCACATGCGAAGGACGTGCATACGCCCGCCGAGCATCTGTCGTAGTGCTTAGAGCCTCCTTCGCAGTCAGCGACGGTTTCACACGTTGGGAAGCACTGAACCTCGGAGCGCACGCACATGTCCGTGGGGCCACACTCTACGCACGTACTCCTCGCGACCTCTCCATCCGCACACTCCGGCTTCTCGCCCGACCCCGAAGAAGCGACCGTGGACCCGCACGAGACCAAAGAGAACAGCAGGAGCGACAACAGGGCGACGGCGAGGTGTTGCATGGCGATGCGGTGCTTTTCACAGAGGCCGTGAGCGAGGAGGGCCGACACCAGCCCGAGCGTATCCGAGTTTGACCGAAACAACGACGCCCCGCGCCCCGAAAAATCCGTCGCGATTCACCGCGCCGGGTTTCACCACGATCCTACAGTGCGTCGCGGATCGCCCGCTCGACTGCGGGGGGCGGTGATTCGGAGAGCCTCTGCTCCAGAGCTTCGGATGCCTCCGGAACGTTCGCGAGCACTTGCGCAGCAGCGGCGGCGACGGGGATGTCTTCGCTGCTCAGGCCAGAGATCGCGAGAGATCGAAGGTCTTCGCGCTGACTGAGGTCCCAGCCTTTGAGTGCCCGAAGCGCGGCAGAGCGAATCGTTGCGGGGTTGTCGGGAGTTCCGATGGCCTCGCGAAGGACGGCTTCCGAATCGTCGTTCGGAAACATTTGCAGCGACGCAAGCGCTCGAGCCCGAACCGCCATCGCGTCATCGTGCTGTGCCAGCCATCGCACGGCATCTTCGCCTTCGGGGTGAGCCTCGATGCTCTCTCGGCTCGGCAGGTCTTTGGTGTGTCGAGCGCTGTACAAAGACCGAAGTGCAGCCCGTGTTTCGGCCGGGTCTGCGGTGACGGCAGGGTCGGCAGAGGCGCGCCGTGCTGTGTGTTGCGCGGCCGGTGTCTCCTCCTGCGGAGGGGTTGATCCGCGTTCGGAGTCGCAAGCGCCCAGAGCGACGCACAGGGTGAACGAAGCCAGCAGATGGGAGGCAGTGGGTTGGTGATGGAACATTCGAAAGTCCTACTGTGAGACGGGGCTGAAGAAGATGACGTCGGATTGCGCAGGGCTCATCAAGTCTTGCGAGAAGCTGGCGGCGGTCCAGAACATGACGTTCTGCCCGTCGGGACACTCCTCGGCGGCGAGCTGTCCGTCGCGGTTGGTGTCCATGTCCAGCGTGCATTCGGGGGTGTCCGGGACGACGTCGTGGCTGCCACCGTCGGACTCTGTGGTGTGAAAGAGGCCGAGCTGGTGGCCGAGCTCGTGCGCGATCGTCTCGCCCATGAGGGTGGTGTTGAGCACGCCGTCGACGGTTCGATGAGAGTCCAAGGCAATCACCACGCCAGAGCCCGCCGTCTGGGGCACGCCGTTGGGTCCCGGAATGCCCGCGGCGATCCCCAAAACGCCCGCCGCGTCGGTAAAGTCGTCGATGAAGAAGACGTTGATCGCCTCGTTGGGTCCTCCGATCGGAGAACTTCGGAGTCGGTTGATCTCGGGACCTTCGGTCGGAATGAATGTCCCGTCGTCGGTGGGAAGGTCGACGTACGTGATGTCGGTGAGCGTCCCGGCGTTGTTGGCAACGTAGAGGTTGTTCGCACCGATGAGGGCAGCCTCGACCTCCTCGGGCGAGATCTGGACGTCGCCAACCCTGATCGCATTGATGGTGAGGCCTCCGGTTGCCGCGAACGGGTCGCCCCGGCGGGTCGCGATGTGGACGAGCGCTGTCTCCCCGCTCTGGTCGCCTTCGGCGAGCGGAAGAATGGCCAAGCATCCGGGGGTCGGAAAGGTCTCCGGGCTCAAGGGAAGGGTGAGGTTGGCGGTCACCCCAGGTTGGTGGGCCAGCGGCGGCTGACCCAGCGAGGTTTCGCCCTCGGCCAGCGCATCGATGTACAGCACGCCGTCATTGGCAGCACCTGCGAGGAGGACGGGCTGCACTTCGGCCTCGACGACGAGGGAGAATGAAATGATGTCGTCTGGGAGCGCAAAGTACAGCGGCGCGGATAGGGACCCCTCACAGCTCTCGTTGAAGAGGTCCCACTCGAACGCAAAGGTGTCGACCGACAGGGTGTCCGGGACGCCGAGCGTCGGAAGGTCGTCGGGGCAGTCGAGCAGCATGTCGAGACCGGGGAGCACGCACTCGTCGGGGGCCCCTGTGGTGGTGCTCTCGGCGCTTGTGTCGTCCTGTGTCTCGGTGGTTGTTGTGCCGGACGTCGTCTCCGCGATGCCACTGGAGCCTTCCGAGTTGCCGCCGGTTTCCGCAGAGCCGGACTCGCCCCGTGTCGAGCCGGACTCGGACTCGGATTCAGATTCGGCTGGTGCGCACGCTGCCGCCAGCCACAAGGTGGCTACCAAGGTGGAGGTCGTTGGTTTCATGAGGACTCGCGGGGCTTGGCTCCGTTAAACAGAGCTGCCCATGCGAGGACACCGACCGCGCGCAATGTCGCAGGCGATCGGCCACTTTTTTCGGAGAAGGACGAATTCAGCCTGTGACCGGCTCGTCGGCGAGCCCAGAGAAGCTGACGCTCAGCTGTGTATGGAGTAGCCGTTCCACCATCTTCGCTTCGCGGGTATCCAAAGAGAGCTTCGCTTGGAGTCGGGCCCGAGCGCCGTGTTGCAGGGCCTCACGGGCGCGGTGCATCCAACGAGCGGCGGTCGAGCGGTGGACATCATAGAGCCGAGCGATGACGTCGATGCCGTGCCCGTCGAGCAACTGCATCTTCAGCAAGGCCCGGTCTCGGTCTCCCAGGTCCCGACACGCAGCTCGAACCGCACCCGAGAATGCCTCTCGAAACCGGGCCTTGAGGAGCTCGAGTTCCACGTCGAGCGTGTCCACGGCGAGGACCAGGTCGGCGAGAGGGTCGTCCAGATCGGCTCCGGTGGTGTGACGCTCGGCCCGCCGATCTGCGCGCCTGAGGTTGAGTGCGGTTCGAATGGCGCTGACGTTGACCCAGGCTGCCAAGGGCCCCGAACCTCGGTAGCCGGCGATCTTCGCATCAGGCCCGGTGAAGAGCCGGGTCCGAAGCTGTTGTTTCACTTCGTCCACGGCATCGGGCCGGACTTCGATGCGTGCGATCGCCGGACCGATGCCTGAGATGACGTCGCGCTCGAAGTGCCGGAGCGCGGCGCTATCTTGGCGCAGGCACGCAAGCGCCAGGACAAGGTCTTCGAGTCCCGCGGGTGTCGCGACCTGGTCGTTGCCCCTTGCATAGGAGAGGTACTCGCCTTCGTCGAGTCCGATGTCCGGCCACCGAACGAGCGCGCGCATCCAGGCTTGCCGGAGGGTCGCGGCGAAGGCGTCGCTCATGGTTGGAGTCTAAGTCATGTGGAGGCTGCTAGGCTGCCGCCGCATGTCCTCGCCCTCCTCGGACCCCAGCTGCCTCGACGAAGGTGCGCTCCTGGGATGGGTCGAAGGAACGCTGGACCCGGAGGTCAGGGCGCTGGCGCAGGCCCACGTGGTGGACTGCGAGGCGTGTTTCTCCGCGATTGCTGAAGTGCACGCCGTGTCCGCCTCTGCCACCCCCGCCGTCCAAGGGCGTCGATACACGCTGGGAGTCGAGCTGGGCCGGGGTGGCATGGGGGTCGTCTATCGCGGGCGTGACGAGCTGCTCTCTCGGGAGGTTGCGATCAAGGTGCTGCAGGGCGATTGGGGAGCCCGAGCCCACCGCGAGCGGCTGCTGGAGGAGTCGACCGCGATGGCGCGGCTGCGTCATCCGAACGTGGTGGCCGTGCATGACGTCGTCGTCGAGGACGGGCAGGCGTTCGTGGTGATGGAGCTCGTTGAGGGCCAGACGCTGCGCCTCTGGTTCGAGTCGGCGCAGCCAAGTCCTTCCGAGGTTCTGGCGATGTTCGAACAGATCGGGCGGGGTTTGGAGGCGGCCCACGAGGCTGGAGTGGTGCACCGCGACTTCAAGCCCGAGAACGTGCTGGTGGGGGCCGGCTCTCGGCCGCAGATCGTCGACTTCGGCATCGCGTCGACCCAAGGGCCCCACGAACCGTCGACGATCACGGAGTCCACCACCGGCGGTGAGTCCGAATCCCAAGGCGGAACCCCTGGCTACATGGCGCCCGAGCAGCGGGAGGGCGGAAGCGTGGATGCCCGAGCGGACCAATACGCGTTCTGCGTGTCGCTGTGGGAGATGTTGTTTGGTGCTCGACCGACCGAGCATTCTGGGGCGCCAACGAAACATGGGCTGTCGCGCGTGCGACGGGTGCTCGAACAGGGGCTGCAGGTGTGTCCCGACGCTCGGCATGCGGGGATGGGTCCGCTGCTCGCTGCCTTGGAACGCGCGCAGCGTTCGCGGTGGCCGTGGATCGCGGCCGCGGTGGGTGCCGTGCTCGTCACCGGTTCAGCCGTTGCGGTCCTGTCTGCCCCTCCCTCCGAGTACGCTGCCTGCCTCAGCCTTGCGGGTGCTATCCGCTCGAAGCCGTCGGAGTCGGATCTCTCCGCCATCGCAAAGGGCCTACGGAAACGGGACGGGCTCCGAGGGGAGTTGTTGGGGCAGGAGGCGCAGAAGAAGATTTCCAGCATGCAGTCCGCGCTTTCTCAGGCGGCCGCTGATGCGTGCGAAGTTGAGAACTCCCCCGAGCGTGAACGCGCGCTCTCTTGCCTGTTCGATGTCGATGCAAAGCTGGAGTTCATCGTGGAGACGTCGGCAGGTGGTGACCTCGAGCTCCTCCACGAGATTCAGTTTCTCCGGAACATCCCGCTTTGCAGCGCTTTGGGGACCGAGCGGCGCGATGATGCTCTCCCCGGTTTCTGGGAGCGTTGGGTGGAGACGCAGATCCGGACGAGCACGGCGCAGGCAGAAGTGCTGGCTCGGGTGGGGCGTCCAAGCGGAGCGGACGCAGCCGATATCGTCTTGAAGCACGCAGCATCGGTCGGTCATGCGGAGTTGCAAGCGCGCGCACACGCTGCAAGAGGCGGAGCGCTCTGGTTCGTCGAGCCCCAGCAGGCACGCGAAAGCTTCAAGACCGCAGTCGCCCTTGCTCAGCGCAACGATGACCGCTTTGAGGAAGGGCTGATGTGGACCCGGTTTGGGTTGTTCTCGGAGGGGTGGGAAGTCGAGACGCAGGAGCACAGCCTCGCGCAGGCACGGCGGGCGCAGTCGGAGCTCTCGGCCAAAGCCCTTCGTGATGCTTTGGCTCCCCGGATTGCGGTCCTGTCGAGCCTCGCCGCCTTTCACGGTGGGCGGCCGGAGGCTGCGCGTGCTCAGTTGCGCGACGCGCAGGGGCTGATGCGATCGCAGGCGGAGCAGGTGTCGATGTTCGCGGAGCTGCAGGTGCTGCTGGCCTGGCTGGATGGGGACTTGGAGAAAGCGCTCGGGGCTCAGCGACTCTCCGTGCAATGGAAGCAGTCGAACGGCCTCACCTCGAGCGCCGAGCTGGCGTATGCCCATGCCGTGGTTGCGGAATCCGAGCTCGATTTGGATCGAGTGGACGACGCCGCGATTTCTGCCAGTCGGGCGTTGGCGCTGGTGGATGAGGCGCGGTCTCCACTCGAGGAGCGACAGTTCGTCGACAGCGTCGCGGCTCGGGTTGCTTCGGAGCAAGGCCACTTTCAGGAGGCAGCGTCCCGGCTCGCGCCTCATCTCGCCACCTTGGAGGACGCGGCGGCTGGCGCTGCGGCATGGGAAGTCTTGATCGCCAAAGGGAAGGCCCTTTCCGTGGAGGGCCGGTTTGACGAAGCTGTGGAGACGCTCGTGAGGGCGAGGCGCCTCTCCGGCCTCGATGCGCCCGAAGCGATCGGCGAAGCGATTGAAGTCGTCGTCCCGATCGCGATCGCGATGCGCCGAGCAGGACGCGGCGCCGAAGCTCGCACCCTGCTCACGCCACTGGAGGCGTGGCACCGGGAGAAATACCCCAAGCTGGGTTCGACCGGTCAGGCGACGATGACGCTCGCGTGGCTCGACCTCGACGATGGAGACCGCGAGTCCGCGAAGGCTCGATTCTCCGCCGCCCGAGAGTTCCTCGCGCGTCCCCTCGACCAAGCGTGGGCGGAGTTCGGCGGCACGGTGGCGTCCGTCGGGGCGAACGGACAGGCGAGTCTCGAAGAGCGAGCGCTTGCCGAACGTGCCCTCGATCGGTTTTCGGCGCGCGCGCCGTCTCACCGATTCGAGGTCGACGCGATCGAGCGCTGGCTTGCGTCGCACGAGCCGTCTGAAGTCACTGCCCCTGATCGGTTGGATCTTCAGGATCCTGTTCGAGGGACGCCACGACACGACGCGCGTCCCTAGAGAGGCGAACCTGGCGCGGTGATAGCGACGGATTTCTAAGAGGGCTCGGTCGGGGCGCCGGGATCCTCTCGACGACCCCGGAGACCGTCGAAGCCGAGCGCACGATGGCGAGAGTCAGACCGTCTCATGGGACGGTGAGACGTCCCACTGGGACGGTGGGACGGCTCGGGGAGGAAGCGCGCGCGAGTGCGGGAGGCGGAGCATTGGTCTGCCCCTTGCACTTCGACAGTTCTCAGATGAGAACCGAAAGACAACTCCTTCGCGCCTGTGTCGTTCTTGCGTGCGGTCTCACGGTCGGCTTCGTGGCCGACACGGCTCGAGCCGCCTGCATTGTGACGGACGCGTCGAACGACCCCTCCGTTCCCGGAACGCTTCCCAATTGCGTCGATCAGGGCGCGAGTCAGATCGACATCCAAGTCGCTGCGCCCATCGAGCTCGACCAGCCGTTGCTGTTCACGAACTCGGCCACGGTCACGGGGCCGGGCACGATCACGCACACGAGCACGTTCAGCGGGGACTATCTGATCGAAGTCGGCGAGAACTGCCAGGGAGGGTGTTCGTTGGTGGCGCTGAACCTGTCAGATCTGGAGCTCATGGCGACGAGTTCCGGCATCGGCGGCATCGACGTCCGCAGGGGACATGTGCTCGAGCTTTCGGACGCGTTGCTTCACGACTTCACCGGGCTGGCGGAGGGCGGCGGCGTCCGGGCGCAGCAGCAGTCTGTGCTCGCCATGCTCAGCACCGAGATTCACGACTGTGAGGCGCTCGACGGTGGCGCAGTGTGGTCCGAGGCCGCCGACACCAAGATCCTCGGCTCCAACCTCCACGACAACACTGCCCAGTACAACGGCGGCGCAGTGAAGATCGGGTCGGGCAACTTCTTCACGCGTACGTTGACCGTCGAGCAGTCCACGCTCTCGGGAAACAACGGCGACTGGGGTGGAGCGATCCAGGCGTCGGCCTACAACATCGTCGTCACGGTCAAGGGGAGCGACTTCATCGACAATGTCGCCACGACCCGTGGTGGTGCGCTCCACGGAAAGGGGGAGTTCTTCGAAACCGCTTTCACAGGCAATCAGGCCGCGAGTGGTGGAGCGCTCTACCTCGTCGACACGACGACGGTCCGAGACTCCACGTTCGAATCCAACGAGGCGGCCGAAGGAGGCGGGATCACCCTGCTGAGCTACGTCGGTGGTCTCCTCTTGGATCGCAGTACATTGAAGTTCAACACGGCTCAAGGTCCGGGGATCAACCGCGGCGGGGGGCTGTATGTTGGCGAGGGCATGGCACACGTCACGAACTCGACGTTCAGTGAGAACTCGGCCCATGCGGTGAGCGGCGACGGCAACGGTGGCGCAGTATCTGTGACCCACAAAGGCGAGGCGGTTCTCGAGCACGCGACTCTGTGGGGAAACCAGGCCGACGTCGCGGGAGGGATCGCAACCGAGATCACCACGCATCTCACGTTGCGCAGCAGCTATGTCGCCCACTCAGGTTTCCAGGACTGCGAGATCGATGGAGCGTTCTCCACGGATACATCGATGGATACCGACACAACGTGCGGAGTCGACTACACAGAGGACCCGGGCCTGCAGCCGCTCGCGACCAACGGCGGCGTGACCGAAACCCACATGCCCAGCCAGGACTACCTTGGGTTGGCCACCTGCTACCTCCCCGAGGACCAACACCAAGATCCGCGTCCGCCCAGCCACTGCGACATTGGCTCAGTCCAGCAGTAGCGGATCGGGGGGTCCTCCGCGGCGGGCTTGGCCGGTCACCAACGGGCGCTGTCTGAGTATCGCGGGTTTGTGGCCCCAGTGCCAGACGCCGGGTGTCGATCTTGAAATCGTAGCGATGCTCGAGCGTGAGCCGCAACATTCTCCACGGCAGCGACACATACAAACTTGGAGCCGATTCTTCGTGCTGCTCTCGAGGTCTTCGGATCGCTGTCGATCGGGGCCGAGGAGACACGCTGAGCAGGTATCCTCGCGGCGGGTCCCTGGGACCGCTCCACCGCTATGCGCCCCGCTGTCTTGTTGCTCGTCGTCCTCGTTGCCGCGTGCGGAGGTGAGAGCCCTACAACGCCGGCGGCCGAACCGAGCCAGAGCACAGTCGCAGTCGAGCCTGCCACGGCAACGCCAGAGCCGAAGATCGCGGCGACGCTTGTCGACGACTTCGGGATCGACACGTGGGGCCGACAGATCGACGCCGCCGCCGGGCCGAACGGGCTGGTCGCGTTCGCCCACCGCCGCGACGTCCTCCTGGTGGACCTCGTGAACGAGGTGCGTATCGGAACCATCGACCTCGCGCCCGACCGCGATCTTGGATTCAAGACGATGGCGCGGCAGATCCAGGCGGTTGGATTTGTCGGTGGAGATCGAATCGCCCTCGGTTCGGTCGGAGGCCTGGAGATCGTAGACCTTCACGACACGACACAACGACAGTTGCTCGAGGAGCGGGCCGACCACGGACGGCTCTTCGTGACGATCGACGACGGAGTCTACGTTGCGATGAGCTCGGGCGAGGTCATCCGCTTCGTCGGTCGGCCGTTGGAGGAGACCGGGCGGTGGCGCCTGCCCGGCTGGCCCATTCGTCCGGGGTCGCTCGCACTCGCAGGGACCACGTTGCTCGCGAGTGCGAAGGGTCGCCTGTTTGCGATCGATACGACCACCGACGACGGCGCGATACAGGAGGTCCCAATCCCCGGGGTTACCGACGCGCGGACCCGCCTGCAGGTCGCGGTCGCCACTGACATCTTGGTCGCCGTGGGTGGCGATCGCCTGGTCCGGCTGGCGCGCGACGGTTTCGCCGTGCTCGGCGAGAGAACCACCGACGACGGCAACGGCCTACCCAACCTGGCCTGCGATGCCAAGCGTCACCGCTGCTACTGGAGGCGCTCGCGGATCGTCGAGGTGTGGCGGGACGACCTCTCGAATCGCGTGGCGACCGACGAGTTCAACGGTGTGGTGGATCCCGCGACCGGCCGGGCCGTACGCTCGGGGCGGAAGGGAGCTTCGCTCGAGGTCACGGAGCGACTCGGCGACGCGTGGCGTCCCCTCGGAGGGCGCGCCGAGGTCGTCGCGGACGTCGCATTCTCGTCGCGTGCAAACGAGATCTTTCTCGCCAGCGGCGCTGAGACATTCGCGGTCTCGCTCGTCGATCTTTCCGTCTCCAAGCTGGCCGACACGAGCGCCCCGATCGCGGTCGGGCACGACGGCGCCGTGCTCGGCACCGGCCCGCACGGCGAGGTCGTTGTGCGCGACGCGTCGCTCACCGAGCAGCGGCGCATGACCGGGTCGGGCTGCAACATCCGCGCACTGGTGGCCCTCGAGGACGCCGACACCGAAGCGGCGTACCGAAAGGCCGACAAGCTTTCCGATCGATGTGACGCGGTCGCTGCGTGGGAACTCGAGCCCGCGCACTCGGCCCCTCGCGTCGCCGTCACGACGGAGCGCGGCGCGCTGCGAGTGCTGGACTACCGGACCGGCCGCAGGCTGGGGTCCTGGGCCGACATTCGCGGGGACCGGGACGAGACCGAGTGGAGCATGGCCTGGTCACGGTCCAACAACTCGCTCGACATCACCTCGGGCGGACATGCCTTCGGGGTCACGCTCGGTGAGCCCGGCCTGAGCCAGCCGGCGCGTGGTTCAATGACCATAGGCCGTGCCCAAGGCGAGGGCGAAACAGTGGCCTGGCTCGAGTCGAACGGAACCCTCCACGTCTTCGACGGCGCGAGCGAGAAGACGCATGAACTCGGGTTCAAGGCCAGTGTCCTCTTCGCGGGACCCAAGGGAAGCTGGATCGCGCACGACCACGCGCGAGCGGTGCTCATCGACGCGGATACGGTGCTCGAGAGCCACGACCTCGCAGCCTCCAAGGAACGCGGCGACGTCCGCTGGACCGGGGGGGCTGGGCCCATCCTCGCAACCCTCCTCGAGAGCGGAGGCGTGCAGCTCACTCGCATGCGCGACGGCGAGCAGCTCGTGTTGACCTCGGTGCGGCGAGGCAAGTCGCATGCGCTCGTGGCTCGCTGGCGAGACCGGTTCCAGGTGGCCAACGGTGTCGCGCCACCGTTCCACCTTCGCGTGGGCCCCACGGATCTTCTCGGCCCCGTGGCTCCCCCCGGGCCGGCCGGGGATACGGGATTGATCGTGCGGTTTCTGGCGGAGTGAGGCCCCCTGAACTCTCTCTCGTCGGTTTTCCGGCTCGCGACAGCTGTATCTGCCCACATGAGTCGAAAGTGATGTCGCATTTCGTGTGACCCCGAGCGGCTGCAAGCTTGATCGCCAAGGCGTGGCTGCTTGGGTCGGCAGGTCCGCGGTGGCGCTTCGTGGCCGACCGCGCGTAT
>CAJXVA010000115.1 GCA_913061055.1 uncultured Pseudomonadota bacterium | reverse complement strand
AGACAGCTCCGCTGGCGCGCACCGGTGTGTCGCGGTGAACTTCGTTCCACTGCAACCTCGGACCTCCCGCGTAGTCCTGGCCCGTCCCTCCCTCGACCCCCGACTGCACCGAGAATCGGCGCCATCCCGGGTCCTCTGCTACTTCCGCGACGGCGCCCCCGAGGTCCTGCGAGCGCTGGTCTCCCACGGAGAACGCCCCGTGCTCTTCTCCGCCGAGAACCCCGAGATCGATGGAGTCGAGTACGAGCCGCAAGATCGAGAACGCTTCATCGCACGACTCGCCGAGGCTCGGGTCGTCATCGCCACCGCGGGTAGCCAGCTGATCTCCGAGTGCGTTGGCTTGGGCATCCCCATCCTTGCCCTGTACGCGGACGGCGATGATGAACAGCGGCTCAACGCCGCGATGGTCCTGGGCGCTGGACTCGGAGATGGATGCTCATTCCAGGCCCTGACGCCGACTCGCATCGCCCGCTTCGTCGACTCGCCCCCCGTCCCGCACCCCGTGGAACACCCAGGGCCTGACGTCGCGGCCGCGACCATGGACGCGATCGACTCGGCCCTGCTATCCCTGCGCGCATGACCGAGGAACGAACCGCGCTCGACGGCTTCATGACCGGCCGCGCTCCGGCGATGCTGCTGGTCGGGTTGGTCGGTGTGGCCGCGATCGTGTGGTTCCTCGTCGGGGTCTTCTCCGCTCCATGGCAGCTGGACCCAAGCAGCCCGACCGTGATGTCCAGCACGGCCGAGTGCGACGCGAAACGCGGGGCCCAGTATCAGATCCGAGTCGGCGGCGAGACGTACGGCCACTGCGGTGGCGCGACCAACAAGTGTGCCGAAGTCGAAGCCGTCGCGATCGCCTACGATGCGAGCGACCCCGCGCAGTGCCGGGTCGCGAGCGCCGCCGGAGGGATCGGTCGGTATGAAGCCACCTTCCTGCTGCTCGGACTTGGGTTGAGCTTCGCTGGAGCCGCCGGGGCGAGCTTCCTTCTCAGCCAACGCACGCGACGCGCCGCCGCCAGTGGCGAAGTCAGTGCAGAGATCGGCGCCGCCCGATTTCAGCGGTTGCAACGGATCTGTTGGGCCTCACTTGCAGCCGCGGCCGTGACGGCCAACGGCACCGCACTGTACCTGCTCTTGTAGCCGTCGAAATTGGGGTCACGGAGCCCAGCGACAACACACAGCGCGGGTTTCACAGCGGGCTGCGGGTGTACTGGAAGTTTCGCGACGCCGTCAGGAGCGAAAGAAGACGAGTGAGACGTCGTGCCGGGTTTTTCCTCAGGCTGCTAAAGTCTCCGCGCTCATGAGCACCAGCGAAACGCCCACAGTCGAAGCGAAGGTTGATGGACGCGCGGGAGACCGCAGCCGCGAGCTGATGGGAGCCGCGCAGCTCGTGATCCCCGGAGGCGTCAACAGCCCCGTCCGGGCGTTCGGTCCGGTCGGCGGTGACCCCCCGTTCGTTCGCAAGGCCAAGGGCGCGCACATCATCACGGAGGACGGCGTCGCGCTCATCGACTACGTCGGCACCTGGGGCCCCGCGATCCTTGGTCACGCCGAACCCGAGGTCATTGATGCCGTGCAACGAGCCGTCCGGGATGGCTTGAGCTTCGGCGCGGCATCGGCGGGCGAGGTCGACTTCGCAGAGCTCGTGTGCTCGATGGTCCCGAGCCTACAAGGCGGCATGGTGCGCATGGTCAACTCGGGAACCGAGGCCACGATGAGCGCGCTTCGGCTCGCCCGCGGTTACACCGGGCGAGACAAGATCATCAAGATGGACGGCGGCTACCACGGACACGCCGACTTCCTCCTCGTCGCCGCCGGCTCCGGTGCCGCGACACTCGGACTTCCCGGCACCGCCGGGGTGCCGGCCGATGTGGTGAAGCAGACCCTGCTCGCCCCGCAGAACGATCTCGAGGCCGTCCGGGCCATCATCGCAAAGCACCCCGACGACATCGCGGCGATCATCGTCGAGCCCGTCTGCGGCAACATGGGCTGCGTCCCGCCCGAGCCCGGCTACCTCGAAGGGCTCCGGGAGCTCACCGCCGAACACGGCATCGTCCTGATCTTCGACGAGGTCATGACCGGTTTCCGGTTGGCCAAAGGCGGCGCGCAAGAGCTGTTTGGAGTCACTCCGGACCTCACCGCGCTGGGCAAAATCGTCGGCGGAGGCCTCCCATGCGCCGCCTACGGCGGAAAGCGAGAGATCATGGAGAAGCTCGCGCCGGTTGGCCCCGTCTACCAGGCAGGCACGCTGAGCGGAAACCCCATCGCCGTCGCGGCCGGCATGGCCACACTGAAGATCCTCGAGCGCGACTCGCCGTACGCCCAGCTCGATGCCATGACCGAACGGCTCGCGACAGGGATTGTCGAGGCTGCCGACGCAGCCGGGCTGCCGTTCACCAGCAACCGCGTGGGCTCGATGTTCACCGGGTTCTTCCGCAGCGGAAAAGTTCGCAACTACGAAGACGCGAAAGCCAGCAACCTCGACCAGTTCACACAGTGGCACTCCGCCATGCTGGAGCGAGGTGTCTACTTGGCTCCTTCGCAGTTCGAATCCGGCTTCGTCTCGGTCGCCCACACCGAAGAGATCGTCGATCAAACGATCGCCGCCGCAAAAGAAGCGATGCTTGCCGTCGCCGCAGCGGGCTGAACGTCGCTGCCACCGCACATGATGTCCCGGGTCCTCATCCTTCTGGTCTTCGGAACCGGGGTCGCGTGCAGCAAGGCCGCCGGCCCGGCTCCCTCCGCGACCAACACCTCCGTGTCCTCCGTCGCGCAGACGCCGACCGCGGCGGACGCCACATGGAAATCGAGCGCAGCCGACTATCTCGACGCGCGCGTCGGGAGTTGGCTCGCCGATCCTCCATCGGTCGCGAACGTGAAGTGTGCGATGAGCTGTCACACCACGTTCCCGGCCGTGCTCGCCCACGCCAGCTTGCCCTCCGACCGCACGCCAAACATCGCCGAAGCCCGCTCGCGTTTCGAGGCTCGCCTTCCGTCGGCATCCGGCACCGCGACGCCGTTCTACGGCCGTGACGGCAACGCCAAGGTCCAGGAGTCACACGCGACCGAAGCCGTCCTCTCGGCCACCGCGTTTGTCCTGGACGATTTGGCGCGAGGCGAGGAGATCGGTGCCCCGACCCGCGAGGCGTTGGAGCGGATGTGGTCCCGGCAGGCTCCGGATGGAGCGTGGCCGTGGCTCGACTTCGGACTCGAGCCGTGGGAGCACGAAGATGCCTTTGGCGTCGCGATGGCCGCGCTCGCGGTCGGGCGGCTCCCGGCCGACACCACCCCGAGCCAAACCGAAGGCGTGAGCAAGCTCCGAGCCTACGTGGGGGCCAACATCGAGAGCGTTCCACTCCACGATCAGGCGGCGCTGCTGTGGTCCTCGAGTGCCCTCGAAGGGCTGCTCTCCCCGTCGCAGGCCCAGGAGATCGCGGCCAAGCTGCAGAAGACACAGCGGCGTGACGGAAGCTTCGCGATCGGCCGCCTCATGCCTGGCCACGCGGGCGCCTCCTCGAAGGGGGACGGCTATGCGACCGCACTTACGACGCTCGCATTGTGCACCACGGGGCTGCAGCCGGAGGCCGCCGCGGACGGGCTCGCGTGGCTCCGGACCCACCAGCAAGCGGACGGGTCTTGGCGCGGGCAGTCGCTCAACGGCCCGGGTCGGACCGCCGAGCGCTACATGACCGACGCATCAACCGGATTTGCCGTGCTCGCGCTGTCGACCTGCAGCGAGGCGCCCTAGGAGCCTGTCCCCGTATTCGGGGGTATGCAAAACGCCGTCAGCGGGCCGCGTGACAAGGCGCGAGGATGGAGCTTGTCGGGCACAAGGGACTGACGAGCAACGCCGTCATGCGGCTCGGGGGCGGTGTCATGCACTGCGGCCGAATACGGGGACAGGCTCCTAGCACGCCTCGAACAGCAGCAGCCCATCCTCTTCGAGAGCTTCGCTCTCCGCGAACTCCAGCTGCGCTTCCGCAACCGATACCGAGGAACCCTCGCCCAAGACTTCTGCGAGTTTCTCGATCGTCCGCTCGGTGAGCGCAGTCCCAGCGCGTACGAACGGGACCCCGCCGTGAAGCAAGACATCGCGACGCAGCACCATGCCAGGCGAAAGTTCCTGCACTTGGACCGTGCGATGGCCACCCTGCCCGGGGATCATCCCCAATACGAGGGACAGACCCTTGCCTTCGAGGGCCCAGACAGTCTCCGCGTCGGAGAACTTGCCCGCCTTGCAGTCCTCGGGGAGACCGAGCGTCACCCCGAGTCCGTCGACCATCACCGCTTGTTTGAAGACGCCCGCGAGCACGTTCGCCGTCTCCCGCAGACAGTCCGGGAGTGCATCCGGCGGGCCGTCTTCCCCGAGCAAAGAGCGCACGAGTGTCTCTCCACCCAAGGCTGAACACCCCACGAGGATCTCCACTGTGGAGGCGTCTTCGCGACACGTCACTCGGATCGCGGCCGAGACCTCGGGAAGCTCACCATCGTGCGGCACCGATGTCGGCGTCCAACCAAGGGTCGCCGCGACACTGTCGGACATCATCGATGGCACCTTCTGCCAGCTCCCAGCCCCCCTGAGGCGGCCGCGAGAGGTGTCCGCGTTGTCAGTCGCAAACCGCCCGGGGAGTTCGACGCGTGCCACGAGCTCGGACGCGCACACGGACCTCGTCATCAGATCCACAGCCCCCGCCGCAAGCGCGGCCACGACCGACTTCTCATCCAGCTTGGGGAGCGCGGCGATCACATGCGGTGCGGGCTTCAGCTCTGCGCTTTGAATCGCGCGCAACGCTTTGCGATCTCCACAGATGAATAGATCCCCGCCGAACTCCGAGATGCCTTCTTTGGAGAGTCGCTCCACCGTACGGACGACATCGTACCCACGGGAGCGCAGAACGTCTTCGAAGCGCTCTCCCACCGCGCCCGGTGGCATCGCGACTACGACGCGCATCGCGGCACCGTGCGGCCGCGCGCGGCCAGTTTCTTCACCGTCGCAACGAGTGAGTCAGGCTTGTAGGGCTTGAGCATCCACCCCAGAGCGCCGAGCGCTCGAGCCCGCCGGATCAGGTTGGCCTCGGACTCCGTCGTGACCATGAGCACCGGCGGCATGGGCTCTCCCCTCGCTGAGGCCGCCTCCAGAAACTCAACGCCGTTCATCGTCGGCATGTTGACGTCGCACAAGACGCAGGCGATGTCGTCGGTGAGGCGCTCGAGCGCCTCGAGCCCGTTCGCCGCTTCGACGACCTCAAAGCCCGCGCCTTCGAGCGCGCGCTTTGCCTGGGTCCGGACCATCAAGGAGTCGTCCACGACAAGGACTCGGACCGTCATGACTGGGCTCGTTTCCGGGTAGCTTGAACACGCAGGGGCAGTGGACGTCGCATGCCCTGAAACTTCGACCCGATGGCGGAGACCTTGAGTTCGTGGCTGGGAACGATCAGCGTTCGAGCGTCCTCATCTGCCCAAAGAAAGATCGGTCCAAACAGGCGGCTGGCGGCTCTACCCCCGTGATGACGACGTTTCGTATCTCCAAGTCTCGCTGGACGGCTCGAATTCGCCCGTTCGCGCTCGGTTTCGGGCTCCTGACAGGGGGTTACGTCTTTGCGACGCCGTCCGCTGCCCATGCGGCCGACAGCTGCAAGACGGTCGCGGATGTCAGCAGCAAGGTCTGGAAGGAGACGCCGGGGGTGGTCAAGACCGCGATCGCCAAATCCGGACCGTTCGGCGCCAGCGCGATGCAAGCGCTGAAGATGATCGATCAGGGCGTCAAGATCTGGAACAAGCTCGCGGGTGACAAGAGTTGGGCGAAGATCGGCCCGCGCCGAATGGACTTCGAAAAATGGAACAAGGGCACACTTCTGGGTCCCACCGAGCGCATGTTCATCTCCGGGATTCCGGCCGTGAACCCGGTCGAGGTCGACTTCCACAAGCTCGACCATGCGGGCAAGGTGAAGGTCGTCATCTGCAAGGTCCCCAAGAAGGGCAAAGCCGTGGCCGTGAAGTCCTTTGAGGTGGCACCCGACGCCCGCAAGGGGAAGATCAAGACCGTGCGTATCGATGACGCCAAGGGGCACATCATCACCGTGGTGCTGCACGGCAAGAGCGCCACCAACAAGCTCCAGTACAAGGTGCGGGCGAGAATGATTCACGCCGAGGACGAGGACGCAAAAACCGTCACCGCCCCGCGAGAGGACAACACCGTCACCGCCCCTCGAGAGGACAACACCGTCACCGCCCCGCGAGAAGACAACACCCGCACCGCCCCTCGCGAGAACGGCTCCGTTTCAGCACCGCGATAGCGCAGACGGGGGCTGTTAGGGGGCCAGGCCGAGGGCGGCTTCGATCGCTTGCTCATCCCCGACGAGCCCAGCGCGGCGTAGCGAGCGACGGATCTCTTTGTCCAGCGCCACACGCCCCCGCTGGATCCGGCTCTTGATCGTACCCTCAGGGACCTCGAGCGTCTCGGCGAGTTCTCGGGTGGTCAAGTCTTCCCAGTAGTGCAGCTCGAGCGCGACCTGCATGTCGACGGGGACCCGGCGCAGAGCGGTGAGCACCAGCAGCTCGAGCTCAGCCCGGGCCGCACCGCTGCTCGGAGATGGCACGAGCCCCTCCAGCGTCGTGTGCTCGGGATCAAAGCGCTCACGGTCCCGAAGCCGCTCCCGCAGATAGCGATAGAGCTCGTGCCGGGCGATGACGAAGAGGAACGTCCGGAACGTGGAATGACCGCGAAAGCCATCGATGCCCTTGAGCGCGGCGAAGAACGTCCGTTGAATCAAGTCGTCGCAGTCATCACCGACCTTGTTGCGAAAGAACCGATACAACCCCGAGAAGTGGCGCTTGAACAGTGCTTGGCCCGCAGCCTCGTCACCGCTGCGCCACGCGTCGAGCCGGTCGCGGTCATTCATGGCAGCCCCCGCCTCCTGCGGATCTCCACCCAACGGTTGCGCCTGGTTTCGTGCATGCCGTGTCGCTCGATGATCTCGCCCGCGCGCTGAAGCGCTCCGCCTGCCGCCTCATCGGTGGGCTCGAGAGTACCGAGTTCCAACAACGGCTCGATGAGCAACGGATGCTGGCGGAGTCCCCGTTTCTCGAACACCGCGAGCGCTCGGTGGTGCGCGGCGAGGGCAGCTTCGGCGTCTCCTTGGGCGCTGGCCAAGACGCCAGAGAGGTACTCGACGGTCCCCAGGTCGAGCGTGTTTGAGCTTCCCGGGGTGCTCGCGGTCTTTCGGGCGGCATCGATCCAGCGGCGAGCCGGGGCCCACCGCCGTGCGTGCAGCATGGACCGCGCCAGCCGTAGCTGCCCAAGAACGAGAAAGCTCGAATCGCCAAGTGCTTGCGCCTCCAGCTCAGTGTACAGCCGCTCGAACGACTCGGTGGACACCTCTCGCAAGCCCCGTTCGTGTTCGAGCGCAACGCACTGCAGCGAGAACAACGCCGCCACCTTCGGCTCCGGCACGACCCCCTCTTTGCCCACCGCGGCCAACGCGAGGTCGCAGAGCTTCGCCGCTGCGGGGAGGTCTCCGCGAGCCTCGGTCATCAACGCGAGATTGAACGCCACCATGGCCTGCGCGCCGCTGACCGGCTCGGTGTTCGGCTCGTAGACAACGGCAGCGTCCTTCTCCGCCCCCCGCCAGTCCCCCGCGTCCTGCCGTGCACCGCCTCGGTTGGCAAACATCACCAGCAGATCGGCATTGCCCGCGGCGACGAGGGGTTGGGTGAGCGCAATGGCTCGCGTGTAGGCGCGGTCTGCATCCGCAAACTCTCCAAGCAATCGATGCGCCTCTCCAACATTGGTCCACGCGACCGCCTCGGACAGCGGTTGACGAACCGTCGAGGCCTCATGGTGGGCGACCGATGCGAGCTGGTGCGCGAGGCTTTCCCGGAAAGCGCCCCGTCGGCGAGCGAGATTGCCTTGGGCAAGCTCCAGATGCCCCCGAAGTCGGTGGGCGTTGTCCTGTAGCGACGGAAACTCGACCGAGAGCTGCTCCAGGGCGTGCGCCGCCGCGTCCGCCATCGCGAAGCGCTCGTCGGCGCCATCCAAGTCGCCGAGCCATTCCCGAATCCTCCCCTGATCGAGCAGAGCCGCGGCGAGGGTGAGTGGAGCCCGACCTTCCAACGCACTGCGGACGGCGAGATCGGAGAGCCGATATTTCTCGTCCAGGTCCGTGTCGAGCTCGGCCAGCAACCGGGCTGTTTCGGCCCTCAAGGCTCGGTCCTCCAACGCCCACGCACGCGCCTCGAACGTCGAGACATCCGGGTTCTTCTTTAGGCCCAGATGATACCGAGACCATGCCTCGGTGACGTCCCGGCCGAGTTTCGCCTCCGGTGAATCCGCATCTGGGGGCTCGGCGCCGCCAAGCCGGAGTAACCCGGGGGGAACCTCGCACCCTTCGGGACGTGCGAGCGAGGCGACGGCCCTGCTCGCGGCGGCACCGTTCACGCCAGCGGATCCGACGAGCAACGACACGAGCTGTTCGAACTCCCGCCCCTGTTGTTGCAGACAGCGGGTGCGGTCATCGAACGCGCCCCCCGAGATTCGGCCTGCGCGGTGCAGCTCGCAGCTCTCGACGTTGACCTCGTCCCACGCGTCTGCGAGCCGGTTCAGATCGGCGAACGACTGTGACCACATGGGGTCCTCGGCGCGACCGGGTGCGGCATCGCGGATGGCCGCCTGGCGCTCCGGTGCCCACGCCGAGCGGGCGAACTCGCCGTGCTGGGCGACGCAAGGGTCGACGTTCAACGCGACCGGCTGCGGCGCAATGACGTAACCAACCCCCAACCCGGCAAGGCCCAACCCCAGCCCGAGGCCAAGCCACAAGGACCGCCGAGATTCCTCGCGCAACCGAAGAGCCTCGAGGAGCGCCCCCATCGATGGATACCGAGCGTCGGGCTCGCATTGAAGACCGCGAGTCAACGCGGCGAAGACATACACAGGAGGCGCATCCCCTCGCGAGTCTCGCTTGGCGGCAAGGCGTCGCCAATCCTCCTCCGTCCCGTGCTGCTCTCGTTGCCCGGTGAGCGCCTCGAGAAGGCAAACGCACAACGCGTACTGGTCGGCGGCCGGCCCCACAAGGCCTCCTTCTTCCTGTTCGGGAGCCATGTACGCCTCTGTCCCGCCCGCGATCTGGACGCCGCGCTTTCCGGGCTCGACCCGGACGGCGAGACCGAAGTCTGCGACACGCACCTGCCCTGCCTCGTCGATGAGCAGGTTCGAAGGCTTCACGTCGCGATGGGTCAGCCCCGCACGGTGCACCGCCTCGAGACCACGTCCGGCGTCGACCATGACCCGCAGCACCTCTCGCCACGGGCGGGGTGCGTCGGCCAGCCACACGTCGAGCGTCTGCCCCTCGATGTGGGCCATGACCAGGTAGACACCGTCGTTGCTCTCACCGACCTCGTGAACCGACACGACGTTGGGGTGCTCGAGGTTCGCCAGCGCCTTCCCTTCTTCACGCAAGCGGTCGCCACCGCGGCGTCGGTCCCGGAGGAACTTGATGGCCACTCTGCGCTCGAGGGTGGGGTCGTATCCAAGGTAGACGACCCCCATGCCGCCCTGCCCGATGCGCTCGAGCAAGTAGTACCGGCCAACCTGGGGGGCCGCGGGCGCCGCTTCAAACAGCTTGCGAGCCACAGCCGCGAAGCTTCGCCCCTCGTCGATCGTGTCCCCGGGTGTCGGCGGGACCAGCTCCTCCCCCGACTTCCGTGAACCCGACACGGGTCCATCGTGAGCGCCAGCGGCACGCGGGGCAAGCAACTCTTGAAAGCGAAATTCGTTCGAAAAATAGATGCATCCAAAGGATGCTCCCAAGACTCTACCCTCAGTTGACAGGGCATCTCACGCACCGACGGCGCGCCCAAGCTGAGCCGCAGTATGATGTGGCGTCCCGCGATGTCCGAAGGCCCCCTATCCGACGACGAGGTGCTCCCCGAGCGCGCCGAAGTTGACTCTGTGGATGCTGAACGTGCCCTGGCCAACGTGTCGGCAGGTCTCTTCGGGACGGCCGAAGCTCGCCCCCAGTTCGGTCGTTTCACCCTTCTCGAACAGGTTGGGGCAGGGGCGATGGGCAGGGTGTATTCCGCGTTCGACCCGGAGCTCGATCGCAAGGTGGCGATCAAGGTCCTCCGCGCTCAACTCGACGAATCCCAGCAGCGCGCCCGTGCCCGGATGCGCCGAGAGGCTCGCGCTCTGGCCAAGCTCACCCACCCCAACGTGGCCACGGTGTACGAGGTTGGACAGGTGGGCGAGCGGGTGTTCATCGCGATGGAGTTCGTCGATGGTCGCCCCCTGGACGTCTGGATGGAGAGCCGCGCCCCGTGGCGAGAAGTGGTGTCGGTCTTCCGAGACGCGGGGGCAGGCCTGGCCGCAGCCCACGCCGCAGGAATCGTTCACCGCGACTTCAAGCCCGGAAACGTGATGCTCGGTGACGATGGCCGAGTCGTCGTACTCGACTTCGGACTCGCGGCTCCAGACGCCATCACACCGACCGAAGAAACCGACGGCGACGACTCGATGGACTCGCCGCTCGAACGGCTCACCGCGACGCGAGCAGTCGTCGGCACGCCGGCCTACATGGCGCCCGAGCAGCATCGGGGAGAGTCGGCCTCCGCCAACAGCGATCAGTTCGCGTTCTGCGTTTCGCTGTTCGAGGCGCTCTATGGCACGCGCCCTTTCGCCGGCCGGACCCGTGCCTCGGTCCTCAGCGCGATCGAGGGTGGTGAGATCGTCACGCAGGTCCCGATGGGATCCGGAGTTTCCCCGCGACTCCGGCGAGTCCTGGCGCGCGGACTGTCCGCTCGACCCGACGACCGCTATCCGTCGATGGAGGCCCTCTTGGCGGACCTCGATCTCCGCCGTGTGGTCCAAAGGCGAGCCGGCATCATCGGAGCTGTGGGAGTGCTGGCGGCACTGGGCGGTGCGTACGGTTTCGGCGCCCAGCGAACCCCGGCGATGGTCCCGGTTCAGTGCGATCCCGCTGAAATGCTACGAGACGAGCTGTGGGACGGACCCCACCGGGGTCGCGTGAAGACGGCCTACGCAGCGGATGCACGCGAGCATGTCCGGGCCATGGCCGAGTCCGTGCTGAGCGAGATCGATGAGTGGGCCGACCACTGGTCGCAGGAGCGGGCCGCCGCCTGCCAAGCCACCCGCGTACGCGGGGAGCAGTCCGAGGCGCTGTTGCAGGTGCGGCTGCGCTGTTACGACGCCGCCGCGATCCGCTTGCGGGCACTCGCCGACGTGCTCGCCGAGTCGGACGACGACCGACCGTCCGCCCCAGTCCTGGTGCCGACACTGCCGGCCCTCACCCTGTGCAAGGACACCGAGTGGCTCGAGCGCAACAGCCAGCTGCCCGCGGGACAGGACGGACCAGCACGCCTTGTGGCGCTCGAGGAGGCCGTCGCCGCCGCCATGTTGGCCTACCGCGCCGGGCGACTCGGGTCGGCACGGACCATGTACGCGGCGGCGATCAAGGAGGCCCAGGCGCTCCAGCACGAGCCCTCCGAGGCGAGCGCCTTGTTTGGCCTTGCCCGAATCGACCACGCCGAGGGCAAGATCGAACTCGCGGAGACGGGCCTGATGGAATCGATGACCAAGTGGCTTGCCTCCGGCGATGAGTACCGGGCGACCGAAGCCGCGCTCGAGCTCATGGGCTACGCCGAAACCGAGGGCAGCAACCCCGCCGCGCGAAAGCGGTGGACCAAACTCGCCGAGGGAATGGTGGCCAAGCTCGGCTCTCCCCCTGAGCTACAAGGCCGGCTCGAGATGCGGCTGGCCTCTTCGCTGGAGGAGGAGGGAGATCCCCAGACCGCGCTCGAGCACGCCAAGCGCGGGCTGGCCCACTACGAAGGGTTCTATGGAGATCGAGACCCGAGCGTCGCCGAGGCGCACGAACACGTCGGTGGCCTGCTCCAGCAACTCGGACGTGCCGAGGACGGCCTGCCCCACGTCGAGCGTTCACTCGCGATTGAGATCGACCTGTGGGGTCCGGAGCATCCGCGGGTCGCCGCGTCCCGGGACAACCTCGCGATCGTCTACGGGTCCTTGGGCCGAGCCGAGGACGCGGCGCACCAGCTGGAAACGGCGCTGACGACCCTCGAGGCGATCTACGGCTCGGACTCGTTCGAACTCGCCGGCGTCCTGACCAACCTCGGCGAAGCCCGCATGATGCAGGACCGACCCCTGGACACACTCGCCCTCAACGAACGTGCCGGCCGCCTGCGAGAGAAGGCATACGGACCCGACCACGGCGAGGTTGCGAGGAACCTCAGCAACGGAGCTGCTGCGCTCATTCGACTGAAGCGGTACGCCGAGGCAGAAGCTCAACTGCGGCGCGCGCTGAAGATCCAGACCGCCAGTCGGGGTGCAAACCATCCGATCGTTGGGCTGGTGCAGTTCAACCTTGGCGCTGCGTCGGCTGGGAAGGGTGACCATGCGGCAGCGGCAGAGGCGTTGTCCGATGCGGAGCGGATCTGGGGCGCGGCGCTTGGGGAGGGGCATCCGAACACTGCCGCCGCACGCGTCAATCTCGGCGACGCGTGGGTGAAGGCCGGGGAGCGGAAGAAGGGCCTGGCGAAGATGCGCGCGGGCGTTGACGGGATGGTGGAGGCGCTAGGGGAGGAGCATCCGGATGTGGCGGAGGCTCGGGCTCAGTTGGCTGAATCAGAAGCGGCCAAGTGAAGCTCCTGACCGTAGACGGCCACTGACGCGGTCGAAGGCGCGGACCCGCCGAGGGGTGAGCGTGGCGACACCAGGCGAGACAGCATGCGGTGCCGTCCTCGACTCCGTGTCCGACTCACGACGTCCGGTCCATGAACGACGATCCGGTCCACCCTCACGTCCAACGAGCCCATCGCTGGCCTCCGTCCCTGAGCCACCGTATCGTGTGGCCGTGACGTCAGCGGAGGATCTGCAGGCACGGAAAGCCCAAGCGGCTTGGCTACGAAGGCGGGCGTACTGGTGGCTCTTCTGGGCGCTCTTGGGCCTCGGCTTGCTCTTCGCCCGCTTCTTCATCCTCCCGTACTTTGACGTCGCGAGCTCGCAGTGGCCCAGCCGCACGCTGGCGCTCGCCCTGCTCCTTCTCGTTGGCGGTGGAATCCAGTGGAAGCTAACCCTCCGACGCGCCAACGCGATCGCCGGCGGCGCATCCTCAGGGCAGGCCTTCACCGAGATCCAAGATCAGAGTGCGATCGCTCCGATCGCTGGCGCTGTCGAAGAGGTTGCCACGGTCGCCTCGGAGCTTTGAGCTGGCTTCCGGCATGGGCGGGGAGACCCACCCTGGGCAGTGGCGCGCGCAGGAGTGAGGCACTTGGCCGCCGCGAACGTTAGGAGAGGCATGCGTGTACGTGCTCTCCTTTGCATCGCCGGCCTCGCCCTTGCGGGCTGCGAGCTCGTCAACGAGACGGTCCTCTTCCCGGTTGACGGGATACACCACGAGCTCGCGGTCTCGATGAGCGGAGACGTGGCCTGGCTCGCGCGCGAGTCGGGCGAGGTGGTGGCACACGAGGTGGACACGGGGAATGTGCTCGGGCAGGTCGGGCCGTGGTCCGGTAGCAACAACGTGCGCCACGTCTACAAGGCCTATGACACCGGCTTCGAGGACGACGTATGGGTGCTGCACTCGAGCGGGTGGCGAACCCGATGGAACCCGTCGGGAAGCTTCTCAGCGTTCGAGGCCCCGGTTCCAGCCTCCGAGTTCCCGGCCGACTCGCGCACGTACTGCCAGCTCGCCCGCGATCTTGACGGGGCTTCGTACATCACGACACTCGACCGAGTCGACGACGTGGTGACGGTGTATTTGTACCGTCACCAGGGAGGGCAGTGGAGCCGGACCGTGGCTGGTGCCGCGGGATGCGGTCACATGGACTACGATGTTGCGATGGACGAAGTCGCCTTCCTGGACTACGTCCCCGGCGAGCCCCACCCGATCGTGCACTGGTACGACGCCGACACCCTCGAGTTGGACCACGAGGTTGCATTGGTCGGTGGCAGCCAAACGAACCACTTCGTCTCGTTCAATCGGAGCACCGCGCTGGGGACGTTCGTGTTCGACCCGCAAGGACAGGACGTGGGCGGGGCCACGGTGTTCGGGGTCGGCGGCGTCGACGTCTACTACGGAGACAACAAGGTCCAGCTGTGGTGGCAGGGAGCCGTCGTACCCGGCGAGCCGGTCGTCGGACGCCACGACCTCCAGTAGCTGCGCAGTACGGCCGAGCCTCACCGTGGCGCAGTTCGTTGCGTGCAGTCGGCAGAGACCACGGACGTGGTGTAGATCAATGCCCGATGGCCCCCACGTCTCCAGGCTCAGCACCGGCCGCGATGGACAAGGTCCGCAAGCTGCTGGCACTGGCGACCTCTCCCAACCCGCACGAAGCGGCAGCCGCAGCCGCACGCGCGCAAGCCCTGATCGAGACCCATCGGCTGCAGGCGTGGATGGATGCCGACCGTGCCGCGGTTGAGGACCCCGATCCGATCGTGGATGCGCGAGACCAACCGCTTGCTGTGGCCCGCCGTATCCGCCGCTGGAAGACAGCGCTCGCCGTCGTCCTGGGACAAGCGAATGGATGCGTCGCGTACACGCTCGACAGCGGCAAAGAGTCCGCGATCGTCCTTGTGGGGCGCGCCCGAGATCGAGCGGCGGTGACCGAACTGTGGAGCTGGCTCGTACAGCGCATCGAGTGGCTGTCCGCGACGCACGGAGCCGGAAAGGACAAGAAGTGGCACGAGGCGTTTCGATTGGGCGTGGTGGACTCGGTGGCCGAGCGACTCTCAGAGGGGGCCGCCGAGGCACGGTCGGGACTCGACGAAACAGCCCTGGTCGTCGTGGATCCTGCCCGTGCCGCCCATCGAGACGCACTCGACCGCTTTGTCGCCGACAATCTCCAGCTGGGCCGCGGCCGGGCGGTGCGGGTCGATGCCGCGGCATGGGAGCACGGCAAGGACGCCTCCGCCGACCTCGAGTTACCGTAGGACGCATGTCGTCACGGTGTGTGCTCCCTGCCGGTCGTTCTCGGACTCACACCACCAATGCATGTCTGACGCTGGATGCTGCCAGGGACTGACGTGCGTTCGTCCCGACGAAACTGGACCGAAGATGCCGGCATGATCCACCTGCGACGCGACCGCGTACCATGGATACGCGATGATCCTCGAACCTAGCTGGGACGCCGCCTGGACCGAAGGTGTGCTCGCCGCGAGCGCTGGTGTGGCCGCCTGGTGGTCCGCATCTTGGAAGCATCGTCGGTGGATGGCGCCACTGGGGCTCGGTCTGGTCGGCCTCGCCGCGGTGGTCGGAGCCTTCCGGCTCGGGGGCGTCCAGGAGCTGCTCAGCACCCACCTCGCGCTTGGGCGCTTGGCTACAGGAGTCGGGGTTCCGCTGGCCGGAGCGGGCATCGTCGCGGGCCCGCTCACCGAGGAGTCGAGACGGAGGGTGCAGCGGGTCGCCGCTCTGCTCGGCATTCTGCTGGCGCTGATTCTGCTTCCCACCGATGGCGTATTGCAGCGGCTGGTCCGACTCATCGTGCCGGCAGCCCTCATGCTCGTCACGATTGGATTCAGCCTGCGGCGCCGATCCCCCGAGGGCGTCCTCGGCCCGATCATCGTCGTCTTCGCCGGCCTGGTGATCTTCGGCGAGGGGCAGTGGCTGGGCTTCGAGCGGGGAGGATGGTTCCACCTCGCGATGGCGGTTGCGGTCGCCCTGCTCGGCCGAGCGGCACGTCAACCTCCGCGTCCCGATTGATCGCGGCTCGGGGGCAGAGGATTCGCGAACACACGACGGCGGCGAATCTCCGAACACCTCGCGTGTAAGCGACCGGACTCCGGGGACGTTCCGCGCACGATTCCAGGCTTCCCTCTCGCTCTGCTCAGCCTCACGCTTGCCGCACCTCAGTACAACGCTTCGGGGCGAGAGGGGCTGGTCCCGCGGGTGGGTCGTTCACCGCTTCGGTGGCTCCACCAGCGATCACGGCATCGTGCCGGGCGTTGGCCGTTTGTGATGAGCGAGTTTGTCGGGGTTCCGCTGCGCCGCGAGCTCGGCGCAACCCCTGTGAGAGGCGCGGTGCGGCTCAGGACCGGGTCGCTTAGTCGCTCGCGCCGAGAGGTCGCAACCGGAACCGGGAATATCCGGTGCCCGTGGCGAGTCTGTCTTCATCGTGTGGGAAGCCGAGCTCGTCCTTGCGGAAGCGCTTCTCGTCGTTGCCGCGATGGTGGTGGGCGGCATCGTTGCGGGTCTTCTTCGATGGCGGTCGCATCGCAACGTTCAAGCGTTGGCCAACGAACCGGCGCCCCAGGCCCTTCGGTGTGTCATCGAAGGCGACATTGGATGCCGGCTCCTTGACCAAGTCCAAAGTCTCATCGCCCAGCTCGAACCCGCCGCTCGGTCTGGCTCGTCCGCACTGGTGGGCACCGCAGGCGAGGGTGGTGTGGGGGACTCCATCCAGCGTGCGCTCGAAGAGTGCGCCCGCGACTGGGCGCGCAGCATCTCGACTGCCGACGAGCCGACCTCGGCTTCGCTCGTGTCCCTCGGCCTCACAGCCCAAGGCGCACAGGATGTTGCCGATCGGATCGCGGTGCGCGAGCGCCCCCAGTACCGTGCGGCGCTCACGTACTTCCAGGCCGCCGAGCGTCGCCTCACCGCCGACGCGACACTGGGCCTGTACCGATAGCACTCCTGCCTCCGCCGTCGACGTCGGGCTGCGAGGCCCCCGGTGACAGCAGCAGCCCGCCGACGACGTCGCTAGAGCCCGGTCTTCGCCCGGTAGCGCTCAACCCACGAAAAGTCTCCGAGCAGTACATGCTCGAGCCGAGCCAGCACGGTGGCGCAGAGGTCGTGCACCCCATGCCGGGCTTTCTCGACCGACCCCATGGGAGACTCGTCTCGAAACAGCTTGTGGGCGGAGCCTTGGGCTTCGGACGCGGGTGGTGCAACCATCATGGCGTGCGCGAGGCCGAGACTCATCTTCACCCCGGTGTTCTCAGGCAGAAACTCCAGCCGAATGTCGCCCTCCGGGCCTTCGGCAAAATACAGCGTACACAGCGGGAACTTCAGCATCATGCCGTCGGGCAGGTCGCTCTCGACGGTGTACGCCGCCGGCCACTGGAACGTGTCCACAACTTCTCGGAACGCGGTCTCGGAAAGATAGGTCTTCATACGAGCGTGTCTTCCACTACCGTCTCACGGCGACCCCATCGGTTCCGATTCTATAGCCATTTTGCTGAAGAAACTGAACCTCGCGGCCAAAGATAGAGCGCACCCTCTGTCCGCCGTTGAGGACGAACTCACCGGTTCGGGTGGTCACATAGATCGCGACGTCGTCGGCCGGATTGGACACGAGACGAATCGCATCCCCCCGGCGGATCGCCTCTTGGAGCCACGGTCTGTTGACGGTCGTGAAGAACTCGTCGGTCACGCGCCGCCAGAACTGCGCTTCGTCGACCTGGCGCAACGCGTGATGCGTTTGCTGAAGTTGCTGCCACCGCGGCGACCTCAAGATGTTGATCCCGCCAGGGTTGTCGCCCATGAGGGTGATGCCGTTGATGTCACCATCGGGGGTCAGTCCGCGGCGGGCGACGGTGTTGGTGTCGTCAAGAGTGCCGACGATCGTTGTCGTCTTGTTTCGAGAGAGGCGGATGGTGTTGCCCCCGAACAGTGCCCCGCGGCGAGAGACGATCGTCAGGTGCTGACCGCGTACGAAACGCCCGAAGAGACTGTCCCCTGGGCTGCGGAGTTCCGCCTCTGCGCCGACTCCGGTCCGAGGTGCGTCGGGCCCGTCGCCTCCGTTGGCGGCACGTAGCTCGTCGTTCAGATCTGCGTGGGCAGGGGATCGCGACGGCTGGCTTCGCGGACGTCGGAGCGACTCTCGCAAGGTGTCGCGCGCGCGCCTGCTCGCCGCACTGAGCCGTCTTGCGCTGACCTGGGCGGCGTCCATCGCCCGACTCAGCACCCTCACCGAACGCGCCCAGCGGATGATCATCCCGATGCGACCGGTGAGTGCGAGTGCGGCAGCCCCAAGCGTGAAGATGGTGAGCAGAACGGTGGCGATGAGGTAACCGACGACCCAACCGCGAAAGTGCCCGCGACGCAGCGCGGAGTCATGGTTCCACTTGGCAACGAACTCCTCGAACAGACCCGTCGCTGCCTGCTGAATCGCACTGAGCGAGAGCGAATCCCACAGCGCTCTCGCCCGCGTGAGGAGTTCTCCGGCGATGAGAACCTTGATGAAGTCCCAGACCATCCCGACAAGATCGAAGATCCCGACGATCATGTCCCAGACGCACTCGAGCGCTCCATGGATGAGCCCCCCGATGAACCCAGCGCTGAACTTGACCCACTCCCAAGCTTCGCTGGCCGTCCGCACCACGGCGTTCCACAGGTCTCTGCGGAACGAACCGGCAGAGACTTGCCCCTCGAGGGTGTTGGCAAACTCTACGCTCGGTACCCAAATGAGGTAGTTCGCCCGGGTCTGGGTGGAGTCCCAGGGTCCATCGAGCCTCGCCCGGTAGACCCCCCTTGCGTCTCCGGTATCGCTCCAGTTCGCGTGGACCAGCACGTTCACGTAGAAGCGCTCATCGCGACCTCTTTCGACCCCCTCGCTGAAGTGCTGACGGGCGATCTGCTGGGCGGTCTCGCCGGGGCGCACGTAGTGGAGCGTCGCGTTGGGCTCCGGGGCTCCAACAGAGACCTTGCTCTGATCGACGTAGCCCACCGCTCCCTCGTCGGTCGAGACCATCAGCCAACCCGACGGGCTCCTCAGTCGCAAGATGACGAAGACGCGGTCGTTGAAGCGGAGGTTGGCAACGGTCCTCGAGCCGCTGCCCGGCAGTTCGAACACGGGAACAGACCCCGACAGCTGCCGGATACGCCCGAATTCTTCAACCTCGTCGCCGTTGATGCTCGGGAGGTCCGGAACCTGGATGGCGCGACTCATGTGCTCAACCTCCCCACCCCGAGAGCATAACCGCCCATTGCGAACGGTCAATGAACCCGATCCGAAATGCCCCACAACGCCCGCGCACCGCCCGGAGCGATGTCGTGCCGACACCGGCTGAAGATCACGGAATGCGGATGACGTTTCGATCGACCGGGCACGGAAACCGGCCGCGACGACCTACACTCTGCCGGTGCGGCTGTACGTCTTCGGCAACGGCAACCTTTCGTTCGAGGCGTTCTGTGAGCGGTACGTCCCATCCCTCGAGCAGGCCATCGACGCGGACGCGAGCTTCATTGTCTGCGAGTTCCGTGGCGCCGACACGCTGACGTTGGAGTGGCTCAAGACGCGAACCAATGACGTCGAGGTCCTGCACGTGGGGGAACGCCCCCGCTACTTGCCCGATCGCTACCGCACGCGGGTGAGCAGCTGGACCATCAGCGGCGGCTTTGCCTCGGACAACGAACGAGACGAAGCCGCACTCGAGCGATGCACCCACGTTCTGGCGCACGACTTCAACAGCAAACCGGACCGTGCCAGCGGAACCGCGAAGCTACTCGCCCGGGCGGACGAGCTCGGCCGCGCTCGGTGCTGACGCCGCCCGCGACACCGCCGCCACTGCTGCGACAGCGATGTCACGGTCGACCGCCCTCCAGATCGACCAAAGCACGTAGGTCCAACCCGTGGCCCGGCGTTTGCAGTCAGCCGCGGCGTGGATAGGCGACGGCCCAGGAGGGCTTGTTGGGTCGCCGCATGCGGGATGTATGCGGCGTTGGTGTTGGCTTGTGCTGGGTGTGATGAAGATGCGGACGAGGCGGCGCCAGGGATGGCGGACGAAAACCCGCCGATCGAAGATGACGGTGATGGACAGGAAGAGCCCCCCGGGGCCGAAGCCGACTGCGAGGAAGAAGGCGCATGCGCCGAGGACAGCCTCTGCGACGTCTACGACTGTGGCGGACGCCCGGCGCGCTACAACCACTTCGGATGCGAACGGGTTGCCTGTGAGCTCGACGAGGACTGCCCGTCGGGAGAAGCCTGTTTTGCGCTCGCATTTGACCGCAGCTGCGAACCGTCGAGCACGGTCTGCTTCCAGGAGGGCAACGCGTGTCTCTGTGAGGCGAGCGATGACTGCGACGGCGTCCTCGATGCGCACTGCCTTCCGACCGAGTTTTACCCACCGGCGGACTACTGCGATCCGGGTGCCTGGTCATGCGACGAACTCGGCGCGTGGCGGGAGACCCTGCTGCGTACGGCACAGGTCCGGGCCGGCACACCCTTGAGCCAGGCGCTGACCGAATGCGCCGCCGCAGCGACCGAGGCCATCGGTGCGTGCGGATGACAGCCCGAAGACTGGGTTGGGTCGGCGTCCTGGTGGCCTCGATGGGCTGTGCGCCACCGAGCGAAGCCGAGGACGCCATCCGCATTCGGTTGTCCACGACGCGGTTTCACGGAAACGATCGCTCTGGGGCGTATCCGGCCGACGCATCGCTGCAGGCCAGCACCGTGGCCGAGCAGGGCATGGAACTACGCTGGGCGTCCGCTCCGTTTCACACGCTCGAGATCGACGGCGTGATCTACCCGCCGTTGGTCTACGCATCTCCACTGTTCGTCGCCGGTCAGGCGATCGCGACCGATGACTTCGAGGGCACCACCGACGCCGTGTACACGGGGACAACCAACGGGTGGGTCTACGCCATCGGTGCCGACGACCGTGCGGAACCCGGACGTATTCTGTGGCGTTCGCGTGTCTCCGACGCGGCCCCGATCGACACCTTGGATCAGGGCGTTCCGCTGGGCGTGTTGTCGACCCCCGTCATCGACGAGGCGCTCGAGCGGATCTACGTCTGCGCCTACGACGGCCGCGCCGGGTGGCAGCTCCATGCACTCTCTCTTCGCGACGGCACCGAGGCCGACGGCTGGCCGGTGACGATCGACGATGCAGGACTCGCGTCGGTCAACACGAATGGGCCCGCGACCTTCCAGCACCCCAGCACCATGTCGCAGCGCGGGGCTCTCGCGATGTCCCCGGACGGATCTCGAATCTACGTCCCCTTCGGGACGTACTGGGGAACCGGAACCGGCTGGCTGGTTGCGATCGACACGGACGCGGCGTCGATCTCTTCAGCGTTCTCCTCCGCCCCCTCGACCGCAACGGAAAGCAACGGCGGCATCTGGGGATCGGCCGGACCGCACGTCGATGAACAGGGCCGAGTCTGGGCGACCACGGGCAACAGTCCTCCGGGAACCGGTGACGCACCAGGGGTGTGGGGCAACTCGTTGGTCCAACTCGACGGGGAGCTCCGGCTCGAACGCGCCTACTCTCCGTTCAACTACTGCGTGCTCGATGACGGCAACATGGACCTCGGCGCGAGCCAGCCCCACCGGCTTGCGCCCATCCCCGAGTCATCCACGCCCGACCTCATCGCGTTCGGCGGCAAACAGGGCGTCGTGTATCTGCTCGACATCGAGACCATTCCCAGTGCGGGGCTTGGCCGCGGGCCCTGCTCGAGCGATGCAGCCGTAGACCGATCCCTGCACGCCCCCCTGCCCCAGCCGCAGTTCAACGCACGCGGGCCACTGAGCGTCTTCGGTCCCTACACCGATGAGTTCGGCGAGATCGACCACGCGAAGATGCGAACAAAGCTTGCCGAGTGGAGCGACGAGCAGAACAACCGGTTCCTGTTCGCCAGCGGCACGGCGAAGGAGAGCCCGGAGTCGACGACGAGCGTCGCCCCATCGATCGCGAAGCTGCGGGTCGCGCTCGCCGACGACGGGCGGGCCTTCCTCGAGAACGCGGCGCGAAACGAACAGGTCGTGATGCACAACCCGGGGTCGCCGATCGTGACGGGCGCCGGAGACGAAGCGACGGTCTGGGTGCTCGACCGGAACGCACCGAGATCGGCGCCGCTGCTCGACACGAGTACGCCGCATCCGCGGCTCTACGCGTTCGCGGCGGACGATCTCCGACTCCTGTGGTCCGGGGACACCGCGGGACCATCCGGTAAGTACACATCCCCAATCGGCGTGGGGGATGCGCTCGTGGTTGCGACAGACCGCATCGAAGCGTGGAGTCCGGGCTGATCTCCTGAGCGTGCAGTCAGCGCGTCGCCGGCCGCTCGACTCAAGCCACGTGGAGCCAAGCCCCCGGCCCGGCTGCCCATGCCCGCAGCCTGCTCTTGACGCGCTACCATGCCGTCAACCCGTGGCGTTTCTCGCGATTCAATGCCCGTCCTGCGCGTCGACCGACGTGACGCTCCGCGGCGGTGGCAACTACGAGTGCAACCACTGCTCGACGTCGTTCGTCCGCAAGCAGCAGCCCCAGGCTCCGCCGCCCGCTCCGCCTCCCCCACCTCGGCCCCTGAACGCGCCCGTCAACTCCTACGGACCCCAAGTTCAAGCGCCCACGATCGCGCCCGTTCAGGTCCACGTCGCGGCACCCCGGCGGATGGGATGCATGTACGTCGTCATCATGCTGGTTTCGTTCGGTGTTCCCCTCATCGGGGTGGGCGCCTCGTTTTGGCAATCACGCCAGGCGAACCAGGCCAGTCAGAACCTGTCTCTTATACACAT
>CAJXVA010000114.1 GCA_913061055.1 uncultured Pseudomonadota bacterium | reverse complement strand
GGTGGCGTCGGCGAGCGGGCCGTACCGCTCCTCGAACTCCAGACCACTGCTCATCCGCATCATAGCGTCCACAGAGATCCCTGCCCGCTCGTCCCCAGACCATTGCGGGACCGGGGCCGGTGCGTCGTGATCGAGATCTCCACGAAGCACCAGCGCCCCGACCATCGCGTTCGTCACGCTCTTGGTCATCGACCAGCCCAGATGCGGTGCGTCGGCTGAGGTCCACGGGGCGTACCGCTCGGCGACCAACCGGCCGTCCCAGATGACGGCGACCGCTCGAGTCCATCGCATCGACTCCGGATCGGGCTCTTCGAACACATGATCGATCGCCAACTCCAGCGCCTCCCGGTCCAGGCCGGAAGGGTCCGGTCGCGGGTCGACCCCGTCGCCCGCGGGCCACGGCGCATCCGACTGGGGTGCGCGAGGAACCTCCACCCCCGCGGCCTGCACCACGTCGGGGTCCGCATCGACGACCAACGCGCAGCCGATGCCCTCTCGATGAACGGCGACCCGAGACGCCAAGCCGAACACGCTCGCACGCGCACGCTTCGTATCCTCGTCGAGCGACAGCGACACGTAACCCATGCGGCTGAAGTCCTCGCTCATCAAGCGCTCGGCGGACTGCCCCCCCACGAACGCTCCCGAGCACCCTAGTTTGGCGACGTAACCGGTGGCCGTCGGCAGCACGTACAGCGTCGCGAACGTGCCGGCGCCAACGAGAAGGACCGCGGCTGCGAGTCCGATCCGGCGGCCCCAGCGTCGTTTGGGCCTCGAGTCCTGCTCCGACATTCCGCCACAGCATACCCCTGACGCAAAGACACGACGCCCCCGCCGCTCACAAGCCCCCGAGACGTTCCGAGGCGTCCTCCTCGCCCTGGTTTTTCGCTACCCTCCCGGCGATGTCACGCCCCCGCATCTCTTCGGTCGCCCCTTGGCTGATGGCGCTGTCGCTCCTCGTGCCCGCCTGCCGCGGAAAAGAGACCGCCCCGCCCGAAGAAGGAGGCGTGACCGCCCAGGCAGACGCGGACGGACCCCCCGTGATCCTTCCCGAGCGCCCCTTCGACTACAAGACGTCGACCCTCGACAACGGGATGCAGATCATCACCTTGGAGGACACCAGCACGCCCGTCGCGGCGGTACAGGTCTGGTACCACGTCGGTTCGAAGGACGAGAAGCCGAACCGCCGGGGCTTCGCGCACATGTTCGAGCACATGATGTTCCGCGGCACCCAGAACATAGGACCCAAGGCTCACTTCGAGTACATCCGTCGGGTCGGTGGAAACGCAAACGCATACACCAGCTTCGACAACACGACGTACATCCAGGTCGTCCCGAGCAACCAGGTCGACATGGTCCTGTGGCTCGAGGCCGAGCGCATGGCGTTCCTGAAGATCAACGACGACTACTTCGACATCGAGCGCAAGGTCGTTGCCGAGGAGTACCGACGTGGTCAGGAGCAGCCGTACGGAGCTGCGTTGGAGAAGGTTCTGGCCGGCGTGTTCGAGAAGCACCCGTACCGCTGGAGCCCGATCGGCGACATGAACGAGCTGGGCGAAGCGGACGCCAAGGAGCTGCAAGAGTTCTGGAACACGTACTACGTGCCCAACAACGCCGCGCTCGTCGTGGTCGGCGACGTCAAGCACGACGAAGTCGTCGCGTCGGCCAAGGCCGCGTTCGGCTGGATCCCCAAGTACGACGAGCCGCCTCGCGTCGAGATTCGGGAGCCCGAGCAGACCGAGCCCAAGCAGATCAAGATCAAGGAGCGCAACGGCCCGGTGCCGATCGCGGCGATCGGCTACCGCACCGTGCCACTGGGGCACAAGGACGAGATGGCGCTCGAGATGCTCGGCACCATCCTCGGCGGCGGCGAGAGCTCTCGTCTGTGGCGCTCCCTCGTTCGTGAGCAGGACGTCGCCATGTTCGCGCTCGCCGGCGGCTTCACGCTCGAGCACGACGGTCTCTTCGCCGCCGGGGCGGTGCTCAGCCCGTTCGGCGGCAGCACCGGCAAGGCCCTCGCGGCGCTGCGGGTCGAGATCGAGAAACTCAAGAAGGACGGCGTGACCGAAGAGGAGCTCGAGAAAGCCCGCAACGGCATGCTCGCCTCGGAGGTCCAGTCGCTGACGACGGTGCAGAGCAAAGCCCAGCGCCTCGGGGAGGCCGCAGTGCTCCGCAAGGACCTCGCGAGCGTGAACTCCGACTTCAAGGAGATCAGCGAGATCACCACGCAGGACATCCAGCGGGTGGCCAACACCTACTTGGTCACCCAGCATGAGATGGAGATCCGCATCGAGCCCAACATGCTTGGGTTCCTCGTCGATCAGATCCGGGGCGGTGACGACAAGCCCGCCAAGGACGACGAAGGCGGCGAGGAGAGCATCCGTGGCGAAGGCGCTGGCAAGCCCGGTCTCGAGCGCCCCGCGAGCTTGGCCAAGGCGCCGACCATCGCGCCGCCGCTGGACACCGACCTCAGCGTGAAGAAGTTCGAGACCACGCTCGACAACGGCCTCAACGTTGTCGTGTTGCCGAGCGACGAGGTCCCCTACGTCACGATGTGGATGGGCCTGGAGTACGGCTCGTTCGCCGACGCAGACGAGAAGCAAGGGACCGCGTTCCTCACCTTGCCCATGCTCGGCCGCGGCACCAAGACCCACGACTACGAGGCGCTCACCGACGAGCTCGACCGCCACGCCATCTCGCTGTCGGGTTCCGCCGACCTCGACTCGGCAAGCATCTACGTCGGAGCGCTCAACGGTGAGACCGACCGGGCCATGCGCCTGCTCTCCGAGGTCATTCGGGAGCCCACGTTCCCCGCAGACGAGCTCGACGAGTTCGTCGGTCAGACGACCACCGGTCTGATGGTGACCGAGCGCTCGCCCGACTACGTTGCCAACCGCGAGCTTCGTCGGCGGTTGTTTGGAACACACCCCGCCGCCCGCTTGCCCGAGGGCACCGCCGCAGGGTTGCGGAAGCTGGGGCGAGACGACCTGGAAGCCTGGTGGAAGACCTACGCGCGCCCGGATGCTGCGACGCTGTACATCGCCGGTGCCATCGAGCCCGAGGCCGCATTCGAGCTCGCCCGCACCCATATGACCGCGTGGACGGCCGAGGGCGAGAAGCCCAAGATCGCCCTGCCGGCCGTTCCCAAGGCCTCGAAGACGAAGATCTATCTCGTCGACCGCAAGTCGAATCAGTCGCAGATCCGCGTGGGCCAGGCCTCGATCACCCGGACGGATGCTGCGTACCCGACAGCACGCGTCGTCACCGAGTACTTCGGTGGCGGGTTCAACTCGCGTCTCAACGACACCATTCGGGTGAAGAAGGGACTCACCTACGGCGCCGGTGGAGGCTTCCGTACCGGACGCTTCGTCGGGCAGTTCACCGTCTCGACCTTCAGTAAGACGGCAACCGTCGCCCAAACGGTGGCCACGATTCTCGAGGAGGTCGACCGCCTTCAGAGCGAGCCGCCCTCGAAGTCCGAGCGCGACGACTCGGTGAGCTACATCGTGGGCAGCTTCGCCGCCGGTCGCGAAACCCCACAGGCACTCATCCGCGAGCTGTGGCGCCTGGACCTCAACGACCTTCCGGACAACTACTACGGCGAGTACCTCTCCGCGATCCGAGACGTGTCTCCGGACGCAGCCGTCACAGCGGCCAAAGACCTCGTGGACCCGGACAACTTGGTCATCGTCGTCGTGGGCCCGGCCGACAAGCTCAAGCCCGCGCTCTCGCAGATCGCCGACGTCGAAGTCGTCGATCCCAACGCGAACTGACGCCATCGCCGCGATATTTCCTCGGGGCACGAGGCGGGTTAGAGTCCCTCGTGCTCGTTGACTGCCCCGAGTGTGAGCAGCGCGTCTCCGATCGCGCCGCGGCATGCCCGCAGTGCGGATTTCCGATCGCAGCGGAGTGGGAGGCGCGGCGCGAGCGTGAAGCCGCCGACGCCGACCGCACCAGCCGCGAGAAGATCGGCGAGGTCGACTGCGAGAGTTGCAGTGCGAGAGGTTTTGTCACGGAGGGACCCGACGACCGGCCCGGTCCGTTCCACTGGTGTGCGATCTGTGAGCACTCGGGTCGCATCCCGCTCGTCCGGAGCCCGCGCGGTTATTGGGCGGTGGCGTTCGTGTCGCTCGACGCGTTCCTGGGGGGCGAAGATGTCGGGCCCCCGAACGTTGTTTTCATCGGCGAACATGCCCCTGAGGGTCACCGGTACGATCAGGCCGGGCCCCGGGCGAAGCCAGCTGCCGATGAATGAGGCACCGGGTGCGAGCGCCGTGGTCACGATTCGCGGTACGGGGCTCTGCACTGCGTGCCATGCTACTTTCGGCCCCGGGGCCGACGATGTTCAGCCGGCCCGTGACAGCAACGTGTTGTGGCTCAGAGCATGCTTTCAGCGTACCTTCTGAGGGCGCCGTCGCACGTTGAATGCGGCGGTCATTGCCAAAGGTTCTGCGGGGAACCCGACGCGAGCGAGCGGGAGCAGGCGGGACGATGGGAGACGAGAAACAAGCAGCGGTGCAAGATCCGCTGGTCGGCCAAGTGTTCGGCGGCCGGTATTCGATCCGCGCCCTCATCGGCCGCGGCGGCGTCGGTCTCGTCTACCTGGCCGAGAACACGGAGACCGGGGAGGACGTCGTCCTCAAGATCCTGTCTCCGGACTGGTCCCAGAAACCCGAGGCGGTCCGCCGGTTCGAGCGTGAGTCCGAGCGCCTCGGTGGCGTTCGCCACCCCAACATCGTGCGCCTCCTCGACTCGGGGCAGGACTCCGGCCGGGCGTACTTGGTGATGGAGTATCTCGAGGGCGAAGTCCTCAGCGACTACATCACGCCGCGACGCAGCCTCGATCTCAACACCTTCGTCCCCATCGCAGCCCAGGTGCTCAAGGGCGTCGGCCACGCGCACAGCCGTGGCGTGATGCTGCGTGACATCAAGCCGGCCAACATCATGTTGTGCGAGCGCAAGGGCCGGGCGAACTTCGTCAAGATCCTCGACTTCGGCCTGGCCAAGCTCACGCGTGACGAGCAGCCGGTCACCGAAGAGCACGTGCTCGGCACCGCCGGTTACCTCGCGCCCGAAGTCATCGAAGGCAACGACGACCTCGACGTTCGGGTCGACGTGTTCTCGCTGGGTGCACTCTTCTACTTCATGCTCTCGGGGCGTCTCCCGTTCGAGGGGGATGAGACCGCGACCGTCTTCTACAAGACGATCCACAACGATCCGGTTCCGCTGCACGACGTCTTGCCGACCGATCACTCGGTCCCCGAAGGGCTGATCAAGCTCGTCCACCAGTGCCTGGTCAAAGACCCCGCGTCTCGCCCCGACGATGCCAACGCGATCGTCGAGCAGCTGATCGACGTCGTCCCAGCCTCGCTCTTCCGACTGCCCAAACTCGAGGGCCCCGAGGGCGCACCGCGGCACATCACCGGTGAGGTTCGCCGAGCGGGCTACGGCAACACCGGCATGTTCCAGCTCGTCGGAGACCGCTCCACCAGCGGTGCCCATGCCACGGTGCCCGCCGAACCTCCACCGACGGCTCCAGACGCTCCCCCGGCATCCCCACCTTCTGCAGCGGCTGCCCCTGTTGCTCAGCCGGCGCCCCGATCGGCCGGCGTGCCGACCCCGATCCCAAACCCCGACGAGACGCCCAGGCCCGAGCCCGTCACGCTCAGCCATCCGTCTCAGGATCCGCAGCATACCGGGCCCGTCACAATCCAAGCACCGCAGAGCCGGGGGCCCGTCCTCGGCCTCGCAGCAGCCGTCGTGCTCCTCGCCGGTGCGGTGGTCTACTTCGCAGCCCAGGGCAACAACGCCTCCGCAGACGGACAAACCGAGGGCCGCGATGCTCTCGCCGCGCGTGAAGCATCCGTCGGCTCCGCCGGCGCCGTCCCCACGAAGTACGACGAAACCCTGTCGCAGACCCGCGCGTTGATCGACGACGGTGAGTTCAAGAGTGCGAGCGACCTGCTCGACACCGTTCGCGGTCCCGCGCGTACAGCACCCGAGCTCGCGCTGAAAGTCCAACAACTCGACTCGAAGCTGAAGGTCGCCAAGCTCATGGCAGCAGCCGAGGCCTTCGAGGCCAAGGGCGAGACCGCGGCCGCGGTGCAGGCGTATCGCGATGTGCTCGAGGCCGATGCCAGCCACGTGGGCGCCGCCGCCAAGCTCGAGAGCCTCGCGCCCACCGATGCGGCGGCCGCAGCACCGAAACCGGCGACCATCGACCCGGACGCGGTCTACGGCCCGGTCGACATCGGCTCCCGCCCACTGGCCAATCTCTACATCGACGGCGAGCCGCAGGGCACGACCCCGTTCAAGGGCACACTCTCGGTCGGTACCCATACGGTCCGCCTGACAGCCCGAGGCTATTTGTCGTGGCAAGGCGAGATCGAGGTCCTGGAGACGGGGACCGAAGACCTGCGCGTCCGGCTGGTGGGGAAGGGCCGCAAGCGCGGCGACACGAAGAACGAGCCTGCCGGGACGACGCCCGAGTCCAAGCCCGAGGCTGTGCCGCCCAAGGCCACACCGAAGCCAGAGCCCGAGGCCACGCCCGAGCCGACGCCCAAGGCCAAGAAGCCGAATTCCGTCTTTCTTCCCACGAAAGACGATTCGCGCAAGGATGGTGGAGGCGTCTTCCTTCCCACCAAGGATTGATCCTCCCCATGGCACGCATGCCCAACAGCCCCCGCTCCACCCTCAGCCGCAGCACGTTCGGACGCAACATGACCGGCATGGTGGGTACGCTCTGCGCGGTCCTCCTCGCCACGGCTCCCAGCCTTGCGGTCGCACAGCGCAGCGCCGCCCCGGCCGAAGCTGCGGGTCCCGACTCGACAGCCGGCGCCGAGGCACTCAGCGAGCAGGCCGTCGAGGCATTCGCCGCCAAGCGCTATGACGAGAGCATCGGCCTCTTCGAACAGGCTTACGCCCTCGACGCCAACCCGAACTACCTGTTCAACATCGGGCGCGTGTACGAGGAGAAGGGCGACCTCGAGCAGGCCGTCGCGCACTACCAGAAGTTCGTCTCGCAGCCGGGCGTCGACCTCGAGTCGCGGGAAGCCGCGACCGAACGCCTCAAGGTGCTCCGTGCTGCGCTCCAGCAGCTCCAAGAAGAGAAGGAGGAAGAGCCACCGCCGGAAGAGACGGATCTCAAGCCTCTCACTGGACCCACGGATTCACAGGACGACGAGGGGCCCTCGGACAGAAAACGAGGCCAACGCATCGCCGGCTACGCCTTGCTCGGCGTGGGTGGTGCAGGCTTGATCGTCGGCGGTGTCCTCGGCGGACTCGCCCAGTCGAACGCGGACGATGCCGATAGTGCCGAGTTCGTGGACGATGCACTCCGGATGCGGGACGACGCGCGTCGCCAGGCTCGTGCGGCCGATGCGATGTTCATCACCGGCGGAGTTCTCGCCGCAGCCGGGCTCGTCCTGGTGCTCACCACGCTCGGCAAGGGCAAGGGCAAGGGCAAGAGTGCATCTGCACTGAGCACGCCTCCACGCCGCTGGGTGATCGCGCCGGCCGCCTCACCGCGCTCCGCCGGCGCGGCACTGCACGGCCGGTTCTAGCGACCAGAGATTTTCGGGCAACGGGTGGTTCGGGCCCAAACCGGAGTCGAGGGAGAGCTTGAATGAAACGCGAAGTTTGGTTTGCATTGTCTGTACTGGCCCTGGGTGGCTGCAGCTTGACGCTGGGTCTCGACGAGCAGCAGCCGTGCTCGAGCGATGACGACTGCGCGTACTCCAACGGGGCGGGAACGTGCGAAGACAACTTCTGCGTGCCGCCGGGCGGCTCCGGATCGATGAGCACCTCGAGCGGTGGGGAGACCACCAACACGACGCCTCCCACGGCGACGACCGGCCCGACGACGACCGGCCCCACCACCGACACAACCGGGACGACGGTCAGCTCGGACACCGATCCCACCACCGACACCGACACCGATACGGACTCCGACACCGAGAGCGTCATGTGTACGGTGAACACCGACTGCTCCAGCGACGAGCGGTGCGGGCCGGACAACACGTGCCTGAGCCTGCTTTCGGCCGAGTGCCAGAGCGTGCAGTACCCCGACGATGACGACTTCGATCGCGACACCGTCGTGTACATCGGCTCGATCTTCCCCAGCGGCGGCGCATTCGAAGACCTCGTCCAGCCGTTGGTCAACGCGATCCAGCTCGCCGTCGAGGACTTCAACGACAACACCACCCTGCAGGGCGACCGGCAGATCGCGTGGGTGTCCTGCGACTCCACCACGGGGGTCGATGCGGCCGTCGATGCGGCGACCCACCTCGCGGACAACGTGGGTGTGCCCGCCATCATCGGGCCCGCATTCAGCGAGTCCGTGCTCGCGGTTGCAACCAACGTCACCGTCGACCGCGGCGTCTTCATCGTCACGCCGACCGCGACCGCAACGTCGATCACCGAGCTCAACGACAGCGACCTGGTCTGGCGCACGATCGCCCCGGATACCTATCAGGCCAACGGCATCATCGACCGAATGACGGAGCGGCGGGCCGAGCCTGTCGAGACGCGAATGGAGCGTCTGCTGATCCTGGCCAAGGACGACGCCTACGGCACCGGGCTTCTGGGCGGAGTTCAAACGGAGCTCGAGGCGCTGTTGCCCAGCGACCAGGTGCACATCGCCACCTACGAGAACCCGGCCACGTTCGACTCCCAAGAGGACTTGCTCGCCTCGTACGGCGCCACGATTGCCGGCGCCTTCGGAGCGCTTCCGGGCACCTTCGCGGACCGCGAAGACCACTACACCGACATCCTGTTCATCGGCACGTCCGAGACCCAAGCACTGCTGTACGCCTACTTCAGCGGATGGGCCACGCTTCAGGTTGCGCCCCCGGATCCCTCGCCCGCCTTGCCTCGCTTCATGTTCAGCCACGGCTCGGTTCCGGAGCTCGAGCGCATGATCAACGAGATTGGCCCCACGCCGGGGACCGAGGCTCTCGAGCCACTCAAGCCGGTCATCAACGGCAACATCGAAGGCGTCTCGCCGATCATCTTCGACACGGACAACTTCACCGCATTCAACATCCGATACCGGATCCGGTTCAACAACGAGGACGCGCTCACCAGCGCCGCCCTCTCCTACGATGCGGCGCTCGCGACCTTCTTTGCGATGTCCGCCGTACCAGGCGACCAGGAGATTTCCGGGGCCGATATCGCGACGGCGTACACCGACCTCATGGACCCGGCCGGCACCCCCGTTTCGTTCAGTGGCGCGACACTGTCCTTCATCACCGAAGCTCGCAACGCGATGGCCGTGGACGGTGGGTCGGTTGACCTCCAGGGCGTCTCAGGCGAGCTCACCTGGGATGATGCTGGCGACATCCGTACCGGGCTGTTCGGCTGGATTCTCACCGACGTCGACGCCGCGCCCGAAGTGGTCGATCCGCGGCTCACGCCGTATCGCACCTACGTCCTCGACACCGCGCCTGCGGCCACCGGGACCTGGATAGACCTGTAGGGCTCGAGGGCCGCTAGGCCACGACTACCTGCCGATGCGGGGCGCTGTGCGAACCGCGCCCCGCTTTTCTTGCATCGAACCCGGTCTTCGTTCGACCATCTCGCCTCCGCCATGCCCAGTGACGAGCACAGCGACGACGATCTTCCCGCGGACACCTCCCCCGAGGATGCCCCGCTGGCCGACGATGAACCGTCCTCGGACGAGAGTCCCGCCGAAGCATCCTCGGACGACAACCCGGCGGAGACGTTCTCGGATGAGGACGCGGCCGAATCGGTGTCGGCCGAGCGGGTCGAGCCGCGGTCCAAGATCGGTTTGGTCATGTTCGCTTCGGCCGGCGCCCTGTGGGGCTTGTTCGGGATGATGCGATGCGACGCGCACGATTCGACCGAGACCCCGAGCGCGGCGGTCAGCAACGAGGAGCAAGCCAAGTCGGCCGACGAGCTTCCCTCGGTCAGCGACGACCCGGAGACCGCCGATGCGGCACCGGACAGCGAACCCGAACCCGCCGCTGACACCCCCGAGATCCGCGATCGACCCGCGGACGAGGACCCCGCCGATGAGGAGCCCATCTCGGCCGGCGGCTTCGACCCTCGGCCCTCCCCTGCAGCGTGGGCCCGCGACTTCAAGGCTCCCAGCACGGTCAAGTACACCGTCCGCCGCGGGGGCACGCTTGAGAACGTCGCCAACCTGTACAAGATCTTCCACCACGAGATCAGCGAGCTGAACCCGGGCGTGGAGCTCAAGAAGGACCTCCCTCCCAAGAGTGCGGTGGTGGTCTACAAGGCCAGCGGTGACGGGCAGAGCCAATCGATCGGCGGCCCCAGCAGCGGCAAGCTCGCCGGCGGCGTCCCGATGGTGGATGGGCCAGGGCGGGTCATGAAAATGATCGGATGGAAGTCGTTCGCGACGGCGAATACCGTTGCGGTCCTCGACAAGGCGCTTCGTCACTGGGCGTCCAGCGGGCACAAGCAGCCCGTCCTGGTCGGCAACATGTCCAGCCGCAATGGCGGTCGGCTCGCGCCCCACTCCACCCATCAGTCCGGCCGCGACGTCGACTTGGGCTACCCCCAGAAGCTCCCGGCAGGCGAGGAGCTGAACTGGCGGGTGATGGACGGCAAGAACCTCGACGCGAAGGAGTGCTGGGCGCTGATGCAGCTGCTCGTGCAAACCGGCCAGATCGAGGTCATCTACGTGGATCGCGAGATTCAGAAGCTGCTGCACGACTACGCGGTCGCCAACAAGCTGATGTCGAAGGCCACCTTGAAGCAGTGGATGGAGTATCCGTCGCCCACGGGCTCGGGAAGCCCCGTCATCCAGCATGTCAAAGGCCACGCCGACCACATGCACGCTCGCTTCAAGTGCCAGCCGCACGAGACGCAGTGCAAGTCTCGGAAGCGGTGAACCCCTCCTGATACGATGCCCGCATGGCTCGCGGGCGTTGGAAAGCTTCGCTCCTGCTCGCGACCCTTTGCGCGTGTGGGGATGACACGGGTGCCGCGACCGAAGCGGGAGGAACAACCGGGATTGCATCTTCGGGTACCGCCGGCTCGGGCTCGGGCTCGAGTACAGACGCGGGGACGACCGGATCCCACGACAGCTCCAGCACCGGGCTGTCGTCGGGGACAGCAGCCGATGAGAGCAGCGGCGGCGAGTCGACCGGCAGCGAGCCGCCCGCCCCCTACGAACCCATTCGGTATCCGGCCGGGCGTGTGCACTCCCCGGTGACGGCCTATGTGGCGGACCAGTGGCGCGCCTATGCCGAGGCTTCGGCCGACCCCTTCGAGGACCTGTTCTTCAAGGCAGGCGCGTCGAGCACGGTCAGCCCGAACACGCTGTTCTGCTTCGAGACCGACGACTCGACTGACCTGGGTCGTCACATGGCGCTCGCACCTGCGCTCGCATACTTCCGGGGTGGAGACGCGGGCGGAACCAGTCCGTTTGGGCGTAGCAGCCTCGCGGCGGAGTCGGGCCGGAGCGCGGCATGGGTCATGGGCGGTGACCCGTCGCCCTTCGAGCAGGAGTGGGCGGCGATCGCCCCTCGCTTTGGGCTGGTGCACTACGGCACCAACGACATGAACCTGGGCGCGACCTACGGCAGCGCGATGGTCCCGTTTCACGATGCGATGATGGAACTCATCGACGAGGCGCTCTCGCGCGGGACCGTTCCCGTGCTGTTCGGCATCACTCGGCGCGGGGACAGTGCTGCCGCGGACCTGTGGGTCGAGTCGTACAACGCGATGATTCGCGGGATGGCGCAGAGCCGACAGCTTCCGTTCATCGATCTGTACGAAGCGATCGATCCCCTGCCCGAGCATGGCCTGCGCGGTGACGGGCTTCATCTGCGAGCGTTTGGGGAGGGGGCTTGCCGGCTGACCGAAGAGGGGCTGATGTGGGGCTACAACATGCGCAACCTGGTCGCGCTGCAAGGCCTCGACCGGGCGATGGCAGTCGTGGTCGACGACGCGCCGTCACTCGATGAAGACGCGCCGTTGTTTGTCGGCGATGGCACGCCCGAAGACCCCCTGCGCATCGACGACTTCCCGTTCGCCCACGCCGGAGACACCAGCCGGGCGAGCACGCAGGCGATTGACGCCTACCCTCCGTGCGACGACGCCGACGAATCGGGGCCCGAGGTTCGCTACCGGGTCGAGCTGGACGAGCCCACGGCGCTGCGGGTGATGGTGCTCGACCGACCCGAAGTCGATGTCGACATCCACATCGTGGAGGCTGACGGCGATGGCGAGAGCTGCGTGGCTCGGGGCGACCGCCGCATCGAGGGCGAACTCCCCGCGGGCGTGTGGGATATCGTGGTCGACACGTGGAGCGACGGCGGCGAGGCGTTTGTGGGCGAGTACCTGTTGGTCGTGCTCCCGTGCCAGCCCGCCGACGAAGCGTGCGCAGGCGCCCTTTAGCAGCGCGAGGGGGCTGTGGCCGCGGGGTGGCCGCACGCGGGCCGGCCCCGCGGTCAGACCGGCCGCGCTTCGTGATAGACCGAGCCCGCAATGGCCGAAGAAGAGCCATGGGACGTCGAGAAGTTCCTGATCCCCGAAGAGGATGAGCAGCGCTGGCTGGTCGACCAGCTCGCGGCATTGGTGCGCGCGCGTGGGCATGAGCATTTCTTGCTCGCCCCGCTGGTCGAGGCCAACGAGACGTTCTTCCCCGATCCGTGGAATGGCGGCGGTCCGTCCATGGAGCGGCTCATCACGCGCATGCTCGTGTACGCCGACCTCGAGGAGGCGGAGATCGAGGTGGTGGTGCATCCGGACGACGACGTCGGCGGGCAGGTTTCTCCAGCGGGCATCGGGGCGCCGCTGTGGTTCGTTCGCCGCCAAGGGAACACGTTGCACTACGCGGCGCGGGCCTCGACGCTGCGGGATCCTGATCTCGCGGTGCCCTCGGCCGCGAGGGCTGCAGCGGAGGGCTGGCGACGCTGGCACGGGCTCACCCAGGGCAACGCGGTCCTCGAACAACGGCTCGTCGATATCACGGCGCTGTACCTGGGCTTCGGGGTACTGACGACCGCGGCCGCGGTCAAACACGGCGCGACGCGGACCGACACGTTTCGGATGCAGCGAACCAAGTCGCAACTCGGGGTCCTCGGACCCAAGGCGCTGTCGTTCGCGCTGGGCATCCAGCTGTTCGCACGCGAGACCTCGGTGAAGGAGCGGCGCCGGATCCGAAAGGCGCTGCCGTCCAACCAGAGAGGGTTCCTGGACGAGACGCTGCGACTGTTCTCGCAGGCTCCCGGCGACCTGATCGAGCGCCTCGGCATCCCGCCCAAAGACAAGTGGGGCGAGTCGCCGGATCTCGCGGACCTCACCGCTCCGTTTGCGTCCGGGGTGTTCGCCAAGCGCGAAGAGGCGGTGCCCGACGCACCACCGCCGCCCGAGGACACGGGGGTTGTGGGGATGAACGAGGGGAAGCCGGTGTTTCGCGTTCGGCGGAGCAAAGCTCTCCGGCTCGCGAAGATGCTGGCCCTGCCGGTGGCGATGCTCGGGATGCTGGCCGGTCGCATGAACACCGGAGTCGAGCTCGACATGGGCGTGATCGGGATGGCCGCGGCGGGGCTGGGCCTGCTCGGGCTGGTGGTCGGGCGCTTCCTGCCCGACACCCGGTGCTCCGAGCCCAAGTGCGGCACCACGTTCAAGGACGAGGACACGGTCTGCCCGCGATGTGGCGGCACGATCGCCGGCGAGATCAGCCATCCCAAAGAGCGGCTGGCGGCCGAAGAGGCGCTCGCGGCCGAAGACGACGCGGCAGTATAGACGCGGAGCCCGCGAGGGCGACCGTTTGGGGTGGAGCGAAGGTTGGCTTTGCCGACCGCAGCGGGAGGGGCCTTTCCGAAAGGTCCCTTCAAGATGACCCTCAGCCGACGGGCGTGAAGTCGTCGCAGGCGGTGACGATGTTGGAGATCGACTCGCTGAAGAACGGCCCGTAGGGCTCACACACCGGGCCGACGTAGCCGTAGGTGAACCGGTTGGTGAAGTCGATGACCCGGTTGGCCACTTCGGCGCCGACGATTCCGCCCTCGCACTTTTGCAGCGCGGGGCATGCGGCGAGGCCCTGCGGGCCCACGAGGGAGAGCACGACGACGCGCCGTTCGTCGCCGCCTTTGACCGCGACGATCTGGTCGTACCACTGGTCCGGCTCGCCGGCGGACCCGTCCTGCGGGTCGGTGTTGACCATGCCGTTGCTGCAGCCCATGGCCTCGTGGTCGTCTTCCTCGTCGGTGATCAGCACGACGACGAGCAGGGCGTCATCGCGCAAGAAGCCTTCGTTGCAGCCACCGGGCCCAGTCATCGGATCGGAGACGGCCGCGAGCATGGTCTGCATCGGGCGTTCGTCGCCATCGCCTTCGATGCCGACCTGCGCGGCGCAGCTGAACCGCGCCTCGAGGTCGTCGGCCTCGGTCATGTACCGCTTGCCCGAGGTGTAGGGGCCGCAGGCCTGATTGCTCGCACCACCGCCGGCGGTCTGGGTGATGAGGGCGCCTTCCTGCAGGCAGTCGAAGCTGCCGCTGTAGAGGTCGGAGGTGGTGATGCCGACGTGGTAGCCCAGGTCCTCGCTGAGCTGGCTCTTCATCGCGTTGATGAACCCGGGGAAGCTGGAGATCAGGTTGGCCTGCTCATCCTCCATGCTGCCGGAGTTGTCGATGACGAACAGCAGGTCCACCGCGCGGCATCCGGCATCCGAGCTGCCCTCGTCGCCTGCGGCAGTGGGATCCGGGGGAGTCGTGTCGAAGCCTGTCTCCGAGCCGATCCCCGACTCGTCGTCGGAGTCACCCGTGGGGTCGGTGTCGGTGATGCCCGTCTGCCCGATCGTCAGGCCGCTGTCGCCGCCCGTCATCTCCTCGCGGTCGTCTGCGTCGCCGCAAGCGAGCGCCGCGAGGGCGATCCCGAGCACTCCGATGGTCTGCGTGGCGTTCACCTGCATCAGTCTCCCGCAGGGTGAGTGCACCTCGGGGGAGAATTGATGTGCCGGGCGTGGATGTTTCTTTCGCGAGGTGCGGGAAGCGTACGGGGGTTCACGGCGTGGGCGGTGAACGGGCGGCGCCTGGCCCTGTGGCGGGGGAGAAGAGCGCAGAGGTCTCTACTGAGCAGACCACTCAACCGAGACCTCGTCGGGGGCCCTGAACGTCACGACGATCCCTGGGCCAGTGGGGTTCTCGTAGTTCGGGCACCAAGCTTGGAAGTCATCCGACTCATCGAAGCTCCAAAGGTCGTGCCCGAGGGCCCTGAGTTCCTTGATACAGGCTGTCGCCGTTGCGCCAAATGCACTGGGTTCCTTGAGCCGCTGCGCAAGAAGCGTTGCCAGCTCGCGGCACAGCGCACTCCTCGAGGCAGGGCCTGCGACGACGAACTCCGTTTTCCCGAATCGGCCTTCCACTGGCCTGACGAGTTCCTCCATGACGTCTTCCCGGCCGCCTCCGCCCAACCGCAACGCAACGACATCTCCGACTCCCCACGGCAGCCCCCCGCCCGGTGCGGCGAGTTCGAAGGCAAACAAGTCTCTTCGGGGCACCCCGTCCTCATCGAGCGCGCGCGGCTGGGTGACGTGGGGCTGGATGGCGCATCCGCCCAACGTCGCACCTTGAACGAGTCTAAAGTCGCGAAGCTCCAGTAACCGAGCGAACACATGCTCCCCGCCTTCTGAGATGTACTCGATCTGGAATCGCACCGCATCTGAGAGTACGCCGTGTCAGAGTTGGTTGCGGAAGTCGCCTGATCGGATTCTCTAGCGGCTCCGCTTCCTGCGAACAACGAGCGACACGACGATCCCGTGCAGGTACGAGGAGCCAACGGCTGCCGCACAGATCGCAAACGTGCCGATGACTCCGAAAGGGAATCGCGCGGGTTCGGCCGCCAGAGCGACGGTCGCCGATGCTAGACCGGCGAAACTCCACTCGACGAAGAGCATCAGCGAAATCCCTGAGGGCGCCTCCGGGTGACGCGATGCCTGTCTCAGCGAGGCATACGGGACCGCGAAGTTCCAGGCGACCTTCGCAGCTACGAGTCCGACCCAAACGTAGTACGCGACCACCATCCGTGTCCCTCGCTCGACGGGACCCACGTGGTGAGGAGCCTCCGAATCCGAGGAGTAGCATCCTTGCGACCCATCCCGGCGGGTCGCGGTCCGCCCGGCCGCTGGCCCACTCCCCCAAGCCTACCGTAGCTTCAACCGCCGGCTCGCCTTCACGAACACCACCTGGAACCCGCGAAACCGCGGCAACACTGCCGCTGCCGGCTCCTTCTTCGTCTTCTCGATCGGCTCGAGCTCGACCGTCCGCGTCGAGAGATTCACGCTGCACACGTACCGCCCCCCGTGCACTTCCAGCCGGCGCGGGAAGTCCTGCGGCAACGCAACGGCTTCGCGAGGGTCCATCCCCGCCTCGACCGCCATGTCGGTCAAGCGCGGCAGGATGTCCTCGTGTTCGAGGAGCTCGAGGTCCCCGAGGCGCTCGACGCCCAGCGTCTCGAACTCTTCTCGCAGGAACGCGGCCGGGCTCTGTGGTGCGGGCGGCATGCTCAGCCGTTCGCGCTTGGCGGCCTGCTCCAGCACGTCCCAGGCATGCACCGCGTCGAGCAGGGGCTTGGCCAACCCCTTGAGCCGGGAGCCGCGAAGCACCAGCTGCACCAAGCCGTCGCGCAGCGCCTCGCCGCGGAGGACCTCGGTCTCCTGGGAGAGGGTCACTCCGGCCAAGGTGCGCTCGACCTCGGCGACGACCTTGCCTCGCGCGACCTTGATCGTGCCGACCTGCGCCTCACCCAATCCCAGCGGGGCGAGTTCTTTCAAGGGCATCCCCATGAGCAGCCGGCCCACGCCGCGGGTCCGCTGTCCGCTGCCGATCCACTCGCGCTCCAGCACCACGCCGGCCTGCGGTGGTTTCGGGCCCTGTTCGAGTTCGGGCACCTGATACGGATACAGGAACAGCTCCAGCTCGCCGTTGCCCCACGGCTCTCCGCCACGACCGGGCGTGTCCCCCTTTTTCGGGCGGTCGGCTCGCTTGCGGCGGACGAACACCAACTCGGGCACGGCCGCGGCGACCCACTTTGTCAGCTCGGCATGGGGCGGCGCCGGAGCGTCCTTCGCATCCACCACCCGGCGCAGCGACTGCGAGAGGCGACGGCACTCCGACAGGGTGCGGGCCGCAATGCCATGCCTGCGAGCGTCCGCCGAACGAAGCACCCGCATCGAGACATCGACCTCGTCGGTCGCACCCTTGAGCAACGGGAGCCGGGCCTCGCTTTGGGCCTGCGTGGGGTGAGCCTCGAACAGCTGACGTCCGACCTCCATCACCGCCACCAGGTCGCACAGGGCTGCTGCGTAGGCAGGCGGCGGGTTGGTCAGCAGTCTCGCGCCGACCCACGACACCGGGAGACGAGCCTGCACCCGCCCCGGGCCCGTCAGGGCACCATCGTCCCCCACCGCGCCGTGAGCCCGCAGTCGCTCCAGCGCGGACTCCATCGCAAACGCCGGCGGCGGTGTCACCCACGGCAGCGACCCAGCCTCGGCCGGGGCCACGCCGCACATCCCCACCCGCAACAGCACATCATCGAGCAAGATGCGCTCAACCTGCGGCGGCGTGGTGGCGTCCAGCAGGAACGCCTCGGACCACAGCCGCACGCACTCGCCGGCTTGGACCCGGCCCGCTCGGCCCCGGCGTTGCTCCGCCGATGCGAGGGACACGGGAACCACCGCGAGCACGACCTTGCCTTGGCGATGCACATGCCGACGCTCGAGTCCGCTGTCGATCACCGTGGTGACCGAAGGGATCGTCAGCGAGGTCTCGGCGACGTTGGTCGACAGGAACACCCGCCGTCGTTTTGCCGGCTCGAGCGCGGCCTGCATCTCACGCGATGAAATTCCGCCGTGCAGCGGAAGCGCGTCCACGTCCCGAAGATGGCCCAGCGCATCCAGGCACCCACGGATCTCTCGCTTGCCGGGGAGGAACACCAGTACGTCCCCAGACGACCGCGACAGCGCGTCGTCCACCACCGATCGGACCCGCTCGGGAAGACCGTCCAGGCTGGGCCCCGAGCTCCCGGAGAACCGGACCGTGACCTCGAACGCTCGTCCTTCCCCACTGAGGACCTCGGCTTCGAGCGCCTTGCCCAGCGCCTCGCGCTCCAGCGTCGCCGAGCACACGACGAGCGCAGCGTCGGGCCCCAGACGGCCATGCTGGACGAGCGCCGTCACGAGATCGGTCTCCCAACCGCGCTCGTGAAACTCATCCACCAGCACCCCCGCAAACCGCCGCGGCTCCTCGCCCCCCAACATTGCCAGCGCCATGCCGGGCGTGACGAACAAGATCTCGGTGTTCTCAGACTCCGCGGCGTCGAACCGGACCCGGTATCCCACCCTCTCGCCGACCGTCTCGTCGCGAATCTTGGCTCCATAGGTCGCCAGCGCGCGCGCGGCCACCCGGCGCGGCTCCACCACCAGGATCGGCCCGCCCAGGGCGTCCGCCATCCACCACGGAAGCCGTGTCGACTTGCCCGAACCCGTCGGTGCCGAGACCACAAGCCGGGCTCCGGGTCGGCAGGAGGAAACAAACCGCCCCTGCAGCGCGTCGATCGGCAACGGGTGCATCGCGCGGGAACCTACCAGAGGGTTCGAAGCGAAATGGGAATGCGGGCCGTGTGCAGGCCGTTGCACCGATTGCCCCACGCGAGCCCAGACCGAGAACCCAGCGCCGCACGTAAGCGTCCACGGGCACAGTTGCGCTGGGCCGCAGCGCCCGAGATACTCTCAGCACCCAAATCCGGCCATTCGGGGGCGCCCATGGCCGAAGGGAACTCAACGTGGAGCAGACTCCGACCCTCCAACTCACCTTCGAAGTCTCGACGCCGGACCGTCCGTCGTACCGCGTCGCACTCACGAAGCCGAAGAACCTCATCGGGCGAGAGTCGGGCGACGTCGTACTCAACGACAACGAAGCGTCCGCCCTTCACGCCGAGATCGACGTTACCGCTGGCCACGTCATCGTCCGGGACCTCGGGAGCAGCAACGGTACGTGGCGCGACGGCAAGCGCCTGCCGCAGTTCGCATTGTTTGAGGGCCAGAGTTTCTACTGCGGGAACACCGAGCTGCGCTTGGTCTCGATCGAGGGCGCGAGTGACGAGCTCAAGCCGGGACAGACCGCCGTCGGCCGGACGAAGGTGCAGGCGAACAAACCCAGCCACGACACCTTGCTCGGTACGCCCAGCCCCGGACCCGTCGCGCCTCCGCCCGGGTGGTCGCCACCCTCTCCGGTCTCCCTTGGAGAGCCTGCGCCCGTCGCCGAGACCACCCACGTCGCACCGCGGGTCCAGTCGCCCTCCGCGACGATGACCGGCCCGCATGCCCCGTCTTCCTCGCCGACGGCGCCTGGATCGGGACCATCGCCCGCCGTGCCCGCCGGCGGCAACACCCAGGTCGTCGCCAAATCGTCGGTCGACGGCCCGCCTGCCGTGCGACAGGTCGCACCATCCTCTTCCACGGTGCCCGGACCCGCCGGGAAGACCTCGGCCACGCCCTCGTCCAAGACGCTCCCGGTCGGTACCACCGACATCCCCACCACAACCCCGGCCTCCGGCATCGAGACCAAGCCCCCGGCACCGGCGCCAACGCCAGAGCCTCCGGCCGCCGCGCCCGAACCAGCTGCCCCGGTCGCCAAGAAGCCGGTGTACAGCGCTCCGGTGGCCAACGCGGTCATCAAAGCGGGCGGCCCGTCGAAGGACCCGGATCGAGCCTCCGAGCCGCGCTCGGCGCGACCGCCACGGCGATGGGGACGGCTGTTTTCGATCGCCGGACTCTCCGCGCTCGGCGTCACCGCGGTCGCCGGACTCGGATACCTCGTCTACACCCTCGTCGCCGGGAACGCGCTGAGCTTCAGTGACGAGGTTGCCGCAGACCTCCCCTCGACGACGATCGGATTCGTGGCGCTCCAGTCCGTCCACGAGACCGTCACCCTGGTCGCCAACGAAGACCTCGACGCCCAATGGGAAGAGCTCCGCGTCGATGCGCTTGGCTTCGACCCCTACGACGATGCGCAGTGGACCAAGCAAGGGATCGATACCCAAGCAGCCGTGGGGTTCGCGGTCCTCGATGCCAAGGCTCCCACGTTCGCAGTCTCCTTCGGGGTCACCGATCGCGAGGCCCTCAAGTCCGCCGTCGCGCAGCGGGCTGCCCTGCTCCTGGCTACCGACACCGATGAGGGCTCGTGGTCGGAGCGAACGTTCGGCGATGCGGAAGGGCTTTGGCACGACGAGCGTGGAATCGCGGTCGTCCACCGGGAGAAGCGGGCGACGGTCGTGTTCGCGCCCCGACCGGGTTGGAACGACGACGTCGAAGACCACGCGACCGCGATCGGCTCGCTACAGCCCAAAGACTCGCTGGCCCAAACCGAAGCCTACGGCGCACTTGTGGCGCCGCCGGGCGACATGGTGGGGCTCGGGTACGTCGATGGCAGCGCGCTGCGTAACGCACTACCGGCCGGTGCGGCGGCGCTCGCAGCTCGGCTTGCCTTGGCCGATCTCGACGGCATCGCGATGCTCCTCAGCCACGAGGACAACGCCATTCACGTCACCCACGAGGTCGTGGTCCGTGAAGGCAGCCGACACCTCGAAGTTCTCGACGACGCCAAGCGCGACGGCAAGGCTCTCGCGCGACTCCAAGGGCCCGTCCTCGCGGCGTACGACGTGCAACTCAATGGAGAGTCGCTCGACCGCGCCGTGGGAGGGGTGATCAGTGCACTCGGCGAGAGCGTCTCCGCGGTGGAGAAGGAGGTTTCCGACGAACTCGGCATCGACCTGAGAACCGACGTGACGCAGAACCTCTCCGGAGCCTTCGGCGGCGCCCTGCTCGGCATGCCCTCCGAACGCGGCAAAGACCACGAGTTCAAAGCCGTCAGCTGGGTTGGCGTCCAGGATGGCGAGAAAGCCCACAAGACGCTCGAACGCATCTACGACAAGGCGGTCGTGAGGGTGAAAAACCGCGAGCTGTCGCCCCGCGAAGTCTCCGGCGTCCAGGTCTACACCGTCGCCGGAAACCCAGAGTACGGGCAGCCCGACCTACAGTCCTTCGTTCACGAGAACATGCTGTGGATCCTCGTTGGGCCGGTCGATGCCACGATGATCATCGAGGGTCCCAAGCCCGCCTTCTTGGGCGAGCCCCGCCATCCCTCGATCGCCAAAGCGCTGGGCAAGGGCTCCAACCTCGGAGCGTTTGCCGACCTTGCAGCCCTGGCCACCGCGACCCGGCCGCTGATGCGCAGCCGAAGCCAAGAGGAGTTCGACACCCTCAAACCGCTCATCGACGCGTTCGAAACGGCGACGATGCGAAGCGAGCGAAAGGGCCGCACGATCATCGTCCGCAGTACGGCACACACCACCGACGGCCTCGGCCTGCGCGGTGTGCTCGAGACCGCGACCAAACTCGCCGGAGAGGCCATGGGCGAAGAGTTTGCCCGCGCGACCCGAGCCTCACGTTGCGCCGCCCTGTCGAAACACGTGCTCAAGCTCAGCCGGAATTCGCTCGAAGAGTCCGGCGCCCCGCTCGAGACCGCCTGGGAGATCGAGCGAAGCGTGCAAGAGGAGTGCGACAAGCCCTCGATGACCACCGCACGGCTCGAGTGTTACCTCGAGTCGAAGTCCATCCAGGGGCTCGCAGCGTGTGATGCCAAGCACCCCGCCCGCGAAGTTCTGGCGGGCAAGGACCCGGTCGAAGCCCCGCTCGACCCCACCGAGATCGCCCAACCCGAACCCAAGGTCGTTCCCTACGTCGATGACATCTGGCCACACCGCGTGGACGACCCGGACAGCGACAGTCCCCAGCCGGACGTGAACTACGCCGTCCGCGTCGGCAAGGACGCCCACACTCGCGGTCCGGACGACGCGCTGGTCACGATCGTGATGTTCGGAGACTTCGAGTGCGAGCACTGCCGCTCTGTCACCGGAACCGTGGACGAACTGCTGGCGACGCATGGCAAGGACGTCCGGCTCGTCTTCCGCAACCTGCCCTTGGAGAACATCCATCCCTCGGCCCGGCCCGCCGCTCAAGCGTCCCTCGCCGCCGGCCAGCAAGACAAGTTCTGGGAGATGCACGACGCATTGTTCGAGCGCGGGAATCGACTGAGCACGGACACCATCGAAGCCGCCGCGAAACAGGCAGGCCTGGACATGACCCGCTACGAGACCGACCTTGGCAGCGCCGACATCGACCGCCGCTTGCAGCGAGACATCGATGCTGCCGCGAAGTTCGGCGTCCGAGGTACGCCGGCGTTCTTCATCAATGGTCGCTATCTCGGAGGCCGACAGAGCGCTTCCGCATTCGAGGCCGTGATCACCGAGGAGCTCGAACGCGCCAAGAAGTTCGCGGAGCGGCGCGGCAACACCCGCAAGCGGATCTACGAAGACATGTTGGCCCACTTCGCGCCCGAGGTTGTCCAGCCAGAGACCGCGATCGAGGCGCCCGCCGGGGACAGCAAGCGATACGTCGTGAGCACCGAAGGGCTGCCTCGCAAGGGCGCCACCACGTTCGCGCAAATCGAGGTCATCGAGTGCGGCGACTTCGACTGCCCGTTCTGTGCTCGTTCACGCAAGGCCCTCGAGGAGACACTCGAGTCGTACCCTGCGGTGTCGTTCTTCTTCGCCCACAATCCGCTCGACTATCACCCCGGTGCCGAACCTGTCTCTTATACACATCTCCGAGCCCACGAGACCTCTCTACATCT
>CAJXVA010000113.1 GCA_913061055.1 uncultured Pseudomonadota bacterium | reverse complement strand
GGCTCTGGGGGCGCCGCTATGGCCGTTTCATCGAATTGGGGACGGCCCCTAGAGCACGCTCACCCTTCCAAGTTCGGGCTTCGCCCTCGCTTGGGTTGTGAGGTGTGCTCGAGAGCACCAAGGGTCCCGCTCAGGCGGCGCCGCGTTTGTCGGCGAGCGAGCGCTGAAACGCGAACTCGTCGCTGCAAACGATGGCCTCGAGGTTCGCGATCCGCTGCTCGAGCGCAGCGCGATCCGCAGCGGGAAGCGCGGGCATCGGTGGCGGCAGCGCGTGGGTGCTGAGCTGGCGCATGCGCGCCCGGTGCTCGAGCGCACGGTGGACCACCCACCCAGCGAAGATAAAGGGAATCGCGACGACAAGAGGAACGAGCACAGGCATGGGGGACGGGCTCGTCAAAGGGGGAGGCAGACGAGCCCGGGTTGGAGTCCTGTGTTGGGAATCTTGTTTCGCTCGTCGCCGCGATTCCGCGGGGAAAATTCAGGCCGCCTGGGGGAGCGGGGTCTCGTGGAGGACGCGCGGCGCCTTCATCGGCAGTGGAATTGGCTTGCGGCGTTCCTCGCGGAACGTACGGACGAGAGGCTCAGAGAGCACCGCATCGACAAACTTGGCAACGAAGCGGTAGTAGCGGATTTGATCGTTCATTCCTGTCCTCCTTCTGGGTGTGGCGGCCCGAACTGCCGCTCACCCGTTCGCTCAGGAAGGGTTGCAGGTGGCGTACCAACTTCGGCCGTAAGCTCGGCTACAGAGATCCAGGCTGTTGCCGAGTGGGCGAAAAGTGGGACATGCCAAACCGTCAGCGAAACGCGGCGGTTCTCTGACGATCTTTCACCGACCGAACGCTGACACCGTCGGTAGACTGTCGGCGTTGAGCGAGAGCCACATGTATGCCTGCACGGCCTGCGGTGCGGTGGTCGAAGCGGATGTCCGACACGTGGCCACGCGTTGTGCCTACTGCACCGCGCCACTGGTCGACGCGAAGCGAGCAGCATCGGCGATCGACGCGATCGTCCCGTTTCGGTTGACCAAGCGCGCTGCACTCGAGCGCCTGCGCACCCACATCGGCGACCGATGGTGGACACCGCAGTCCCTCCGCGCCCTCGCGAAGCGGGGGCAGCTTCAAGCCGATGCGGTGCAGGGTGTGCTCGTTCCGTTCTACGCCTACGACGCGACGATCTGTGCGGACTACAGCGCTCGTGTGGGTGTGCACTGGCACCGAAAAGAGACCGTCGAGGTCAAGCGCTCGCGGCCCAAGCCGGACAAAGCGGGCGAGAGCATTCACATCGAACCCGAGGGACCCACCACCCGGACGCGGACGGTGCGAGAGACCGAGTGGTTCGACCTGCGAGGCAGCATGGGGATGCAGCTCGAGCATCACCTCGTGTGCGCGTCGGCGGGGCTCAGTTCCGAGCGTGCTCGCAAACTGGCGCCCTTCGATCTTGGACATGCCGCAGACTTCGACGCCCGATTGATGTTGGGATGGAGCGCGGAGCTTCCCTCGAAGGCCCGCCGGGACATCGACGCTGCGGCGCACCACACCCTGAGCGACATCGGGCGAGAACACCTCAGGCGCGAGCACCTCACCGGAGATGCCCAGCGGATCCGGACGGTGGAGTTCGACGTCGAGATCCACCGGGTTCGCTTGGTGCTGCTGCCGATCTGGTTGGCGACGGTTCGCCTGGGGAACGCCCCGGTTCAGATCGCGATCAACGGTCAGACCGGAAACGTCGTCGGCTCCATCCCCACCTCCAAGGCGAAGATCGCAGCGGTCGTGGCGGCCTCTTTGCTCACCGTGCTGATCGTGTTGTGGATCCGGGGAGACCTCCCATGGATGTAACCGAATGCGAAAACTGCGGCGGCATGGTCGTCTTTGACGCGGGTGCGGAGGCAGTGAAATGCGTGTTCTGTGGCGACGTCTCGCTGAGCGTCACCGAGCTGCAAGAGGTCGAGCAACCGACGGTGGCCGTGCCCTTTGCAGTTTCTAGCGCCGACGCGCGCGGCCTGTTCCGTGCGTGGGCCAAGGCCTCGATCTGGACGCCCTCGGCGTTTCGAGGCCAAGACATCACGCTCGAGAAGCTGTGGGTGCCCGCGTGGCGAGTCCGTGCCGAAGTCCACGCGACCTGGACGGGCCTGGTGAGCGCTCGAACGCGCAGTGGCAAGCGACCCAAGAGCGGCAGCAATGTGGCCGAGCGCGAAGCGTGGGTTCCAGCAAGCCTCGGCCTCACCCAGACCGAGCTCGGTGCGCTGGCTCCGTTCCCTGCCGACCATTCCGTGGCATGGGATCCACAGAGCTCCGAGGCACCGTACGAGGTCGCCGGCTCCTCTGCGCAGACGGCAGCGATCGAAGCGCGGACCCAGTTTCGAGCCGACGTCCGCACGGAGCTTATCCGCGACGAGCGGCTGCGAGACTGCCGGGCATCGGTGCTGCTGCGCGAGGTCAACACAGCCGCAGTGATGCTGCCGGTGTACGTCGGGTGCGTGCGGTTCGCGGACCAACCGTGGCGTTTCGTCATCAACGGCCAGACGGGACGTGTCACCGGAAAGACGCCGGTGGATGCGAAGAAGATCGCGCTGGCCGTCGGACTACTCGCCGCTGTCGCTGTGCTGTGGGCGTGGTGGAGCTGAACCGGATGCAGAGGTTGTGGGCCCTCCTGGCGCTGCTCGTGGGGTGCAGCCGTCCGGTCGCGCCCGCACAACCGCAGGCGGCCTCGGTGGAGGGTTCTGCGGGCACGGCGGTACAGGCGGTTCTCGAAGGAGACCGTGGGCGCTTCGAGGAGGCCGTGGCGCAGCTGTACGCTCGAAGGTCAGACCCGGGCAATGCCGCAACTCTCGCCCGATTGCTCAACCTACCGCTCTCGGAGGGTGACCCTCGCTACGCGTCGTTGCAGCGTTCGTTGTACGAGAGCCTGGCCGAGGGGCCCCACGAGTCGGAACGAGACGCAACGATCGCCCGTGGGTTCTTGCTCGCATCAACCGCCGCCGAGCAGTACCAGCAAGGCAAGTCGCTTCGTGCTCTCGGTACGCTGCGACGTCTAGAGCGCGACCTCGAAGCAGAGCTCGAGCGCACCGACGACGTCAACCTCCACGCGATGCTCGGCAATTACGCGCACCAAGCCGGAGGGCTCGTGCCCTTGCGGCGTGCGCATCGCTTCGAGCTGGCGGCGGAGCATCTCGAGCAGGTTGTCACGCGCTTTGACGAACTCAGCCTCGATGCTCAGGGCATCACGCTCGGCCTGCCGGGAGTCCGGCCCGTGTTCGCAATGTGGAGAGCCGAGCTGTTACGACGTGCAGGAGATCCCGGTGCGGCAGCTGCGTATACCGTGGTGCTCGACGCAGTGGACACGGCCGACGACACACCGGCGCTCCGAAGCCTGGCACAGGTGGCTCGGCAGCACGCCTCCGCTGCCTTCGTGACCGGAGAACCACTGTGGCCGCACGGGTTTACGGCCTGCGTCAGCTGCCATGCGCACGATGGGTCGCTCGCCCTCGGACGCGAATCGGAACGCTGACGAAACAATCCTCCTTCGGGAGGTAACGTTTCGGACCGCCCGCGACACACACCCGCAATGGAGCGTAGACGAGGCGTCAGCGACGTTTGTGCGGTCGGGATCCTGCTGGTGGCGGGCTGCTACGCGGGAGGATCGGGTGACGGAGCATCGGAAATGACCGACGGAGGGTCGGAGACTGAAGGCGTCGACACCGACGACATCGACAGCGGGGGCTCGGAGTCCGGGGGCGTGGACGACGACTACGATCCGCCGCCGGCCTGGGAGGATCCGGGGCGCCTCGGTCCGCAAGGCCTACGGCGGCTGACGATCGGGGAGCTGCGGGCCACGCTCTCAGAGCTGGTTGCGGCGACGGATGCGGAACTCGACGAGCTCGAGGCGATGATCCCGGCCGACACCCAGACCCCCTACGACAACGACTACCGCGACCAAGAGCCCTCGGCGCCGCTGGTCGAGGGGGTGGCATCGCTTTCCGAGCATCTCGCCGAGATGATCGTCGCCGACCCGCAGCGGCGCGACGCGATCCTCGGGTGCTCTCCCTCGGGCCCGGCGGACGAGGCATGCCTGCGCACGTTCATCGAGCACTTCGGGCGGCTCGCGCATCGCCGGCCGCTGTCGAGCCAAGACGTGGATGCGTACGCGTCGTTCATCGCCGATGCGCAGGCCGACGGGGACTTCGACGTGGCGTTCACGCTCGTGCTGCAGGCCCTGCTGATGGACGTTCGCTTCCTCTACATGGTGGAGGTCGGCACGCCGACCGCCGAAGCGGGCGTCATCGAGCTCGACGACTACGAAATGGCGTCGCGACTGGCGTTTCTGCTGTGGGGCCGAGGGCCGGACGATGCCCTGCTCGATCTGGCTCGCGACGGGGAGCTCTCGAGCCAAGGAGGCGTGCAGTCGGCGGCCGCACAGATGCTCGGGGCGCCAGCGGCCGAGGCCCAGATGGAGCGCATTCACGCGATGTGGCTCAGCTACGACAAGATGCCGCTGGATCCCACGTTGGCGCAGTCGCTGCGGGCCGAAACCGATGCATTGGTCGGCCGGGCAATGCAGGACGGATCGTGGACCAGCATGTTCCTCAGCGAAGAGACCTACCTCGACGCGACGCTCGCCGAGCACTACGGGATCGACCTGCCAGGCGGTGCGCCGGGCTGGATCGAATACCCCGACATTCGCCGGCGGGGCCTGCTCTCCCACGGTTCCGTCCTCACGCTGGGAAAGAAGTTCGCCGACACCAGCCCGACCGAGCGCGGCAAGGCCATCTGGACGCGGATGCTGTGCAACGAGATTCCGCCGCCTCCGCCGGACGTCGACAGCGGGGTTCCGCCCAGCGCCGGTGGAGCGGATGCGTGCAAGGAGGAGCGCTACACACCGCTTCAAGAGGAGCAGCCCTGCGCGGCGTGTCACACGATCATCGACCAGATCGGCTTCGGTCTGGAGAACTACGGGCCTGCCGGAGAGTGGCGGACCTCAGAACCCGGCAAGCCAAACTGTTCGATCGAAGGTACGGGCTCGATCTCCGGTGAACCGTTCGCGGGCGCGGGTGCGCTCGGTGAGCTCCTGGTCGAATCCGGTCAACTCGAGGCGTGCTTCATGAAGAACTTCTACCAGTACGCCGTGGGGCGAACGGTCCGCACAGACGATGACTTCGACCAAGCGGCCGTCGAAGCGCTCTCCACGAAGTTCGAAACCCAAGACGACCTCGCAGAAGTCGTCGGTGCACTCGTGTCCAGCGAGGCATTCCGCCATCGCGTCATCGAGGAGGCTCAGTAGCCATGAAAACCAAACGACTCCATCGCCGCACTCTGCTCACCGGTCTAGGAGGAGCCGCGGTCGCGCTGCCGTTCCTCGAAGCCATGTTGCCGCGCCGAGCGTGGGCGGCAGGCGACGGTCCATGTCGCTTCGTCTCGTTCTTCGCCGGGGTCGAGCAACGATCGTGCGTTCCTTCGGGCACAGGGGCCGGCTACACCCAGGCCTCTGGGTGGTCGACCACGCCCGCCGCCGCCCGACCCGTGCCTACGCTCGAGGACATCCGAGAGCAGATGATGGTCGTGACCGGCACGCGGATCGAAGGGACCGGTCCCAGTGGCGTCACACCGCCGGGCGGGAAGTCCAATCCGCACCACGGCAACGTCATGGCCCCGATGCTCACCGGATTCAACTCGGAGGTCAATCCATACGGGGTCGCAGGAAGCACGGCCGACCAGCTCTTCGCGGACGTATGGGGCACCGACACCCAGTACCGCTCGCTGCAGTTTCGCGTGCAACCGGTCGGGTATCGCCAAGGGACCGGCGGGCGCTCGGGGACGATGGCTTACGACGACGGGCAGTCGCTGGTTCCGCAAGCGAGCCCCTCGCTCGCCTACGAGTCGCTCTTCGCCGGGTTCGTCCCTCCGGACGCGAGTGCCGATGACCTCGAAGCCCACGAGAAGCTCCTCGCGCGCAAGCTCAGCGTGCTCGACCTCGTCAAGGGTCGGGCAGATGCGCTGATCCCCCAGCTCGGCGGGTACGATCGCCAGCGCATCGAGCGACACTTCGACCAGATTCGCGACTTCGAGACGCGACTGGGAGCCACACCGCCGACGACGGGCGTCGGCGATTGCGCGCAGCTCCCCGAACCGCCCGCCGATCCCACGGCCGAGAGCTTCCCCAACACCGCACACGGCGGAAGCGCGGGCTACTCCGACGAGGATCTTCGAGGTCACTTGATGGTCGAGCTCGTCCACATGGCGCTGACCTGCGACCTCACGCGTGCAGCCTCGATCATGCTCACCCAAGAGCAGAGCATGATGAGCCTCGCCCCGCTGTTCGGCTCGAACTATGAGATGCACGACGTGACCCACAACGACATTCCGGACCGCAACAAGGTCTGGGACGAGATCACGACGTGGCACGCAGGCTTCTTCGCAAAGCTGGTCCAGATGCTGGCCGACACCCCCGAACCGACCGGGGGAACCATGCTCGACTCGACCGGCGTCATCCTGACCAACTCGGGCGGCCCCTCCGCCCACGGATGTACCAACCTCGCGCTGCTGGTCGCCGGTGTGCCCAGCACGCTCCGCTCCGGCGTGCACGTGTCCGTCTCGGGCCACCCCTCGCAGATCCACCAGACCGTTCTGCACGCACTCGGCGTCGACCACGACATGGGCGACCTACCCGGCCTGCAAGACGCCATGCTGGTCTGAGGGCTCGTGGCCCGCACCGGAATCGCCTACTTCGCGGCGAACGGATCGATGCCCTTGGCCCGGGCGACCGCGCGGCGCTTCTCACTCTTCTTCTGAGCCTCGAGCACTCGCCGACGCCGAAGATCGAGACTGGGTGCGCGGCCGGGCGCCGGTTCCTGCTCGTCGTGGTCCTCCTCGAACGCGCCGACGTGTGCACCGAGCTCGAACACGGCGACCTCGCGACGGCCGCGGGCACCCAGCCTCACCGGAACGACCGCGGCGCCGATTCCCGCCCCGACATAGACGGCTCCGGGACGCTCGCCACCACGCTGCCCATACAGCCCATGCACATACTTGTGCCCGACGACGCGACCGAGGATGAACTCGTGCAGCCGCGCCAGCGTCACCTGTCCGGCGTGGGTGTGGCCTGAGAAGACCATCGGCACGCCGTGGTCCCACAGCGCGTCGGCCTCCTCGGCGATGTGCGAGAGGCCGATCGTCGGCTTGCGGGGATCGAGACCTTTGAGCGCGCGGGGAATGTCGGCGTTGCCCGTGTACGCATCATCGAGGCCCAGCACCTGCAGGCGCTGGTGTTTCACCTCGATGCTGGTCCAAGCGTTGTCGAGCACCTCGACCCCACCCTTGCGCAGCGCCCATCGCACCTCGTCGCTTCCTGACCAGTGGTCGTGATTGCCCAGGACGCCGAACACAGGGGCGTTGAACCGCCCCATGACATCCACCAGCTGGTCGAGAAACTCTTGGCTGTGGCACACGAAGTCGCCACTGAGCACGACGATGTCCGGCTCCTGCGCGTTGGTGAGCTCGACAGCGCCGATCTGGACCTCGTGCGGCGTGACCCGGCCGACGTGCTGATCCGTCAGGTGTGCGACACGAACCCCGTCGAGCTGCTCCGTGAAGATCGCGGGCCCCGCAAACCGGCGCAGCTCGTAGTCGGGCACCGCACGAGTGTAGCGCCCCAGCAGGCTCGCGCGAGCCCGGTTTCGGATCCGGACACAGGCCGGTATCGTGGTTGCCGTGGGTGGGCGATGGACAGCGATCGCATGCGCCGCGCTCGGAGCCTTGCTCCTGGCGTGTGGCGCCCCGCAAACCTACGTCTGCAGTTCGGACGCGCAGTGTGGTGCCGAGGGGATCTGCGAGGACGACGGCGGCTGCAGCTTCCCCGACCCACAGTGCGAGAGCGGACGGCGCTTCGCCGAATTCACGCCCGCAGGGAACGTATGTGTCCCCACCGGGGGCGCGACCCCGACCTCGTCCACCTCCTCGGCGACTTCGACCGAGCCCGCGTCGGCCACACTCGAGCCGGACGGCACCAGCTCGAGCACCACGCTCGGACCTGACTCCACGTCTTCGGGCCCCGACGTGATCACCACCTCGAGTTCCTCGAGCGGCGGTCCGGACACAAGCTCGTCCGAGGGAAGCAGCACCGGTGAGACCGCGACGTACGACTTCTTCGATGACTTCGAGCGACCCGACTCGGATGACGTCGGCAACGGTTGGGTCGAGAAGACCCCAGACTCGTTTGCGCTCATCGACGGTGGCATCCGCAGGGTCGGCAGCACCCTCGGGTACCAGAACAACCTGGTGTATCGACCCAACGACCAGTGGCTCGACGCAGAGACCACCGTCGAGCTGACCTGGCTCAATCTCGACGACGACTTCGCCAGCCCACAATGCGGCTTGCGGATCCAAGCCGAGGACATCGACACCCCTGGATCCGTCACCGGATACCTGTTGTTCGTCAATGGTTCCAGCGGACTCCTGACGATCAGCCGGCAGATCGACGGAGCGTTCACGCAAGAGCACATCCAGGACATGACCGGTGCGGTTGAAGTTGGGCGCTCGTACCGACTTCGCCTGCGGGTCGAGGGGTCGGACCCCGTCGTCCTCGACGGATACCTCGAAGAGTTCGTCGCAGACGAGTGGGTCTTGCACTCCGAGATTCACGGCACCGACGACACGCCCGAGCGAATCAGCCAACCGGGCACGCTCGTCGTCGGAGGTCACGTCGAGACCGAGTACTGGACCTACGAATCCGTGGCGCTCGAGAGTCTCGACGGTTGAACTGAATCAAGCTGCCGCACGTGCGTCCTTGACGGTGTGGATCGTAGTGCTACGGTCCGGCGCGGCTTCAACCGAAGCGGCAACTCACCCATTCAGACTCGACCGGCACCTGGAGGTGCACTGTGAGCCTAGAGAACACACCAACAACCACACCAGCTCCGCGCGGTTCAGACGAATCCCGCGGAACAAGCGGTTCGCTTCGGCAAGGCAGCATTCATGCCTTGTAGTGACGACGCCGTGCTTGCCGCGAGAGCGGGCGTGTTTGGGTTGATGGTGGTCTCGGCTTCGGTCGAGGTCGTCGTCCAGCCCTAAGCCGTCCATCTCGGGCTCGATTTGGGATTCTGATGTTTGCGCGTCCGCCTCGGCGGTCACGTGCAGGGGCGCGTCTGCCATGGCGACTTCTCGGATGGGAGCAGTCGGACGCGAGGCCTGATTCCGCCAAGACCATCGTTTGTGCGGGGTCTTTGGGCCGCTATCCCCACCATGCCATCGACCATGGACTTCGTCTTTGAGGCGCGCGCCCGTTTGTGAACGGGAGTTGCGAGAGCCGAGGGGGCAACGTCCAGACCCAAACCGGACCTGGAGATCCCGGAATCTAGACGAGAGCTCTACGCGTGTTCGCAGCGGCACCATGCTGCGTCCACCACTTCGAGCGGTCGTCTCGAATCCGAGAACACCTCGACAACAGGCTGTCAGAAGCGTCTCGCGCTGCGCCACCGATCCGTCATTGTGACGCGGTCGGCTTCGGCGTTGGTTGGTATCGTCCGATGACTGACGCGCATGAACGATCTCGAGCTCTGGAAGCGATTGAAGAACATCGACGACGACGAGGATCTCGAAGACCTCGCCGCGATGCTTCACGCGCTGTGCGAACTCGCATCGCATCACCAAGCGCCGTTCTTGGGATTCACAGGCGCACTGCTCGAACATCCGTCGGGGCTCATCCGTGGCGCGGCCGTCTCGCTGCTCGGTGGCAGCAAGGGACATGGTGGCGTCGAGCGCATCGTAGCCGCGCTCGATGACGACGACACACACGTTCGAGCCCTGGCAGTGCGCGCGCTGCGGGAGAGCGCCGGGACCTCCCCCGAGCGGTGGGCACACGCCATCTTTCACCCCCGCCAAGATGTTCGGCGCCTCGCGCTCGAGACCGAGCCTCCTCGAAAGATGGAGTCGCTCGGCGCCTATCTGCGAGCAGACCCCGACCTTCGAGAGCTCGCTGCCGACGCTCCGTGGCCCAAGAATCCCAGCGGTTTGGTGTTCGACATGTTCCTGCGCGGGCACGTCGACGCCCTGCAAGCTGGTGACGCGCTGGTCAACGCGCCCGCCGCCGATCTCCGCAGCCTGTTCGTCCACAGCGTTCGCCGGACCCCAGACTTCGTCGGGACCGCGCTCGCTGCGTTCGAAGGCGGCAAGCCGTTGCCCGACGAAGGCCGCGACGTCCTCGACCTGTGGTGCCGAATCTACCGGGCCTGCGACGCGGTCCGTGAACCACTGAATCGAAAGCTCGCCGAGGTCGCGCTGGGCAAGGGCACCTCCCTTCGCGCGAGGGCTGCCTTTTCCCTGCTCCTGCACGGACAGATTCACGGTCACTTGCCCGAGACGCTTCAACTCGCGGCAGCCTGTTACCCCCCGGTTCTCCGCAGCACCCAGCTGAGCCTGGCTGAGCGTAAGACCGCAGTCCTCGGGCTTCGGCTGCACCGAGACCGACTTCCGAGGATCAAGGCACCTCTGATCGAAGGGCTGCTGGCCGGCCCCCTCGTGGGAGGCGGGGCAGCGTTCGACCTCAGCGTGGCCGCGCTTCTTGCCAGCTTCGTCCGTGGGCGATGCATCACGACCCTGCGCGACCTCGCCGGGGACGACGCTCTCATCGCGGCCGCGGTGGCGACGCCCGATGCCTGGACGATCCTGGCCGAGCTTCCCGATGACCCGGGCGGAGGACCGGCTTGGTTCATTCCCAAGATGCGGGCTGTTGCGCCCGAAGCTGCCACTGGCTTCATCGCCACAGCTGCACCTCATTGGCTCGCGCTGTCATCCGCGGCCAAGAACAACGCCAAGAAGGACGCCCCACCCACGCTTCTCGACCGGGTGATCGACGCCCTCGATTCCGCAGCAGCAGCGGACGTCTTGATCCGGATCGCCACTGCACCGAGCAGCTCGGGCACGCAGAAGCAGCTCTCGAAGCTCACCGAGTTGCTGTGCGCCAGACTGCTGCGCGCCGACCTTCGGCGTCTGCTGACGACACTCCTGCCGGACGCGAGCGACGAACGAACCCTCACCGTCTTGCAGTGCGTGTTTCACAATCGCCGCGAGCTCGACATCGTCGCGGCAGTTGTGAGTCTCGACGTCAAGACGCAAGTATGGTTCTGCGCCCACGCCGAAGCGCTGACAATTCCGCGTGACACGGAGATGTCGATTGCGGGGGCATTCGGCGAGCACGACACCACCGAGATCGCAGACTGGGCCGCCTCGGTTCTCAGCCTGCTTCGCCGCACGGCTTCCCCCACCACCAAACGGGCTCTCGGTGTACGAGCGTTGACCATCGCCGAGATGGATGCGATCGCGACCGCTCGAGATGCGGCGCTTCCGGGCGCGCTGGCTCCGGCGTTCGCATCACCGTGCGAAGGCTTGTGCCAAGCGCTTGCCCGCCGAGCCGATCCCCCGGTCCCGAGCGTCCACGTCTGCGTCGCCTTGGTGGCCTGCGGTGACAGGCTCGAGAACGTCGCCGCGCAGTTGGATCGCTTTGGCGAGGCGACGGACGGGTTCATCGACGAACTCGGCCCCCTCGCGGTCGAGCTCTGGGAGAGCAATCCGGCGCTCCCTCCGTTGGCCAACGCGCTCCTGCACCGCTGGGAAAAGCACGGGTTTGCGCTGCTCGCTTGGATCGACGGCATGCGAGGCGGACTCGCACAGGCCCTTCGCCTCTCGGCCAGGCTCGACGAAGCGCTCCCTCGTCGGCTGCTGTGGGAAGGCATCTCGCGCGTGGTCTTGCTGCGTCGCTACCGACAGGGCGCCCGAATGCGGGCCTGGTCGACGGCAGAGGTGATGACGCTTCTGGTCGAACACCTCGATACCGACGTGGGCGCGAGCGCGGCGCGAATGCTCGCCGCGTTTCACCTCACCACGTTCGCGACCGAGCACTTGGATCGGCTTCGTGAGCGGGTGGTCATGCTCGCCCCGGACATGGATGCGGGCACCCGCCGGGAGCTCGACCGATGGGTCCGTATCGACGGCCTCGGCGCTCGAGCCACGCCCGCCCGTCGCCGCGTGGTCAGACTTGGCGAGGATCGACTGACGGCGATCCGTTCGTCCTCCGATGTCTCCTGGCTCCTGCGGGCCTGCGGCTCGGCGAACCAGGCTGTCATTCACGAAGCCACGCTGCGTCTGCTCGAGTTCGGCTCCACCGGCCAATGCGCCCTGGTGGACCTCCTCGCAGACCCGCCCTCCGAAACAACCCTTTTGGTGGTCGCCGAGAGCGTCAGCCTTTGGGACGACGAAGACGCACTGGTCCAGGCACGGGAACTCGCCCGCAACCACACCACCCCAGCCCAGCGACGATTCCGCATCGCACTCGGACTTCACCTCCGTCCGGAGCCCGGCTGGGGAATGGTCGCACTCGCGGCCGTCGCAGCCCCCAGCCCCTCCGCCTGGCTCACGGCCCAAGACTGGAAGCTCCTGGTCAAACTCGTTCCCGATGAGCGCACGTTGTGCACTGCACTCTCCGGGTGCGTGCATCCGCATGCCTACCAACGCGCGGTCACGTGGCTCCTCGAACACGGGGGCGATGACGACCAGTCGCTCTCGGCGCTCCGGGTGTTCCTGCGCGCAGGGATCCATCGGCCCACCTACCTCCGACGCGCCGCCGCCCGTCGCCTGCTGGAGCAGGGTGATCGAAGTGGCGTCGTCGTGTGCCTGGGACAGGTCCTCGACTCCGACGAGAAGAGCTATCGCTGGCTGTACGACCGCGCGGGGGGTGAGCCCCAACGAGCCGCCCTCGTGCAACACGCCTTGGACGCCGCACTCCTAGGCGGACCGGACTTCTGTGCCGAGGAGCGATGCCTGACGCTCGTACGCTCGAAGGCCATCGAGGCGGACGTCCGCGACGAGGCGCTCCAGCGCCTGCTCCTGCATGGCCAAGACGCGAAGGTCCGAGAAGCCCTGGTCGCCGACGTCTCCCGCGGGGCCCTGCGTGACGCGAAGCTCGGCCAGGTTTCCGAGTTGTTCGCTTGGGGCGTTCGAAAGGGGCGCGAGCTCACCGGCCACTTCTTCTCGGTCCACATGACCGATCGGCGCCAAGATCTCGGCTACACGCGGATGACCGAGAACACGATCTACGTCTCGCCGCTCCCGCTGCTGCGTGGCGACCGACACGGCAAGGACGTCGTCGAGGCGCTCATCCTCCACGAATACGGGCATCACCTGTATCACCGCGATGCCGAGTCGCAGCGCATCTGGAAGCGTGCGGTCAAAGAAGGCATCGGAAGCCTGCTCAACCTCGTCGCGGACGAGCACCTCGAGCGACGCCTGCGCGCCGTCGATGCCAGCTACGGCGATCGCCTCAAGCGACTGGGAGCCTACGCCTTTCAGCACAGCAACCGAGAGCTCGAGGTGAAGAAGCTCCTTCAAATGCTGCAGTCGGCCGCCTTCGAAGCGCTCTCCGCTCGCCCACTCGGCGTCGCGTTCGATGCCGCCAGCGTTGTTGTGGATAGCGGTCTGGTGCTGCGCGAGCTGGACCGCCGCGGGCACCCGTTTGCTCGCTTTGTCCGGGCGATGCGGATGGGCTTGGGCAACCGACACGAAGACCCGCTTCTGGCGCGCGCGCTGTCGCTGTTCAAAGGAGGCTTCCGCCACAAGGACATGCGCGGGCTCTACGAGATCGCGATCGAGCTCTCGCTCATGTACGGCTCGCAGAGCGACCTCGCCGACGCGTACGGCGGGCACGAGTCCTTGGAGTGGGACGAACGAGAGGGCTCCGTGCACGGAAGCGGCATCGGAGACGCCGAAGTCCAACAGGAGGTCGAACGCATTCTCAAGCCACCCAGCGCTTCGACCACAGATGCGAAGCCGGGACGACCCGGCGGGTTGCAGATCAACGTGGGATCGGATGCAGGCTTCGCCGAGATCCACAAAATCGAGCGCGTGAAAGCCGATCGAGATCGCCATCGGCAACTGGCCGTCGAAGTGCGCCGCTACGCGTTCAGGCTCCGAACTTACTTCGAGGAGATCGGGCTCGCCCTGGTCCCGAGGCGAGGCCGGATGCGAGGTCGAGCCTTCGACCGGACCCGTCTCAAGGCGGTCGTGACCCGACGTGACCCCCGCATGCTGGTCGCACGCGAACTCGAGGTACACACCGACTTGTTCATCGGCGTGGTCATCGACTGTTCGGGCTCGATGTCCGCAGGCGGCAGCATGGAGAAGGCGCACCGGTTCGGCGTGCTGCTGGCCGAAGCTGCCCGAGGCCTGGCCGGCGTCGACGCGCGCTTCTTCGGCTTCACCGACCGGGTCATCTACGACGCGGGCGACGAGAACAACTGCGCCGTGACCACCCTCGCGCCGGGCGGTGGCAACAACGACGCTGCCGGCCTGTACCACGCAGCTTCGGTCGCTGCGGCATCGCGTCGCCGCGCCAAGATCCTGATCATGATCTCCGACGGTCTACCCACGGAGTGCTCTGTGCAGGCCCTGCGCAACCTCGCCCGGCAGCTCACCCGGCGCAAGGGCATTGTGTGTGCCCAGGTCGCCGTCCGCTCGCTCACCGAGGCCTGCTTTCCCCACTACATCGAACTCCTCGACCCCGAGCTCGACCGCGCCGTTCGGCGCTTTGGCGAGATCATCTCCGGGCTCGCCCGCCGCGCGCTCGGGCGCTGACGCTAGAAAAAGAACGACGACCCATGGCTGGACAAAAGTGGAAGATCGAAGACCTCACCGTTGGCAAGGTGCTGGAGGCCGTGTTCTGGCCGAATCCCCAGCAGGACTCGAAGCACAAGCTGCGAGCGACCCACCTCGACGGACGACGTGCACCCAAGGTGGTGCTGAGCACGGACAAGCGGATCGTCGCGGGTGCGCCGTGCATGGTTCGCGTCGCCGCGATCAACAAGCCCGAACGTGAGGACCGGGGGTCGATCGAGGTCGAGTACGTGGGGCCTGCGCCCTTTCGTATCGAGGGGGTGTACCTCGACCCCGTCGTCAGTAAGAAGCTGCAGGTACTGCTGGAGAGCGGCCTCAACATCCTGTTGGACGGTCCGCAGGGCTGCGGCAAGACCGTGCTCGCGAAGGCGATCGCCACCACGCTCGGCATGGAGTTCGTGTTCTTCAACTGCGGCGCCGTCGTCGAGGCCACCGACTTCTTCGCGACCATCCTGGTGCGTGCATCCGAAAGCGGCGCGCCGGTGACCGATTTCGTCAAGACCGACGTCCTGCTGGCGCTCGAGGAGGCCCATGCCAACCCCGAGAAGCGCTACCTGGTGTTCCTGGACGAGCTCAACCGCTGCCAGGAGACGGCTCGCAACGCCCTGATGCCCGCCCTCGACAGCACCCGAAAGGTGTTCCACCCCATCGAAAACCGCTTCATCGACATTCCGGCCAACGTTCAGTTCGTCGCGGCGGTCAACCGCGGAAGCCAATTCTCCGCGACGTTCGGCATCGACGCCGCGCAGCTCGACCGCTTTGCCCCGCTGCAAATGACCTACCTGCCGCCCACCGAAGAGATCAAGCTGCTGCAGGGGCGCCACGAAGACCTCCCCGTCGCGGTGATCGAGCACTGCGTCGCCGTGGCCGATGCGGTGCGAAACAGCGACGACCTCCCCGCGAGCTTGTCGGTTCGCGCAACCGAAGAAGCGTGCATCTACATGAAGCACCCGTTGTTCGCCGGGGACGTGAGCACGCTGCCCGAGGTGCTCAAGAGCAGCTTCTGTGGGCGGTTCTCCGGACGCTGGGATGATGTCGGCAGCGATGCCGGCGCCGTGTGGGCGATGGTGAAGAAGGTGCTGCGGGAGCGGAAGCTGTCGGTGCCGGAGGATGGGTGAGGCCCTCGCCCCCCCCCAATCGTAGTATCGGCGCGATGGCGAAGAAGCTTCCCTCCCCCTGCATCGACGTCTGCAAGTTTCGGCGCGCGGGGCATTGCACGGGATGCGCGATGACCAAGGCCCAAAAGAAGATGTTCGGCCGTCTTCGCAAGGCGGACCGCCGATCGTTCGTGGAGCTGTTGGTGCACCAGCAGCGGACGCTCGGTGGGTACGCGCACTGGCAGCGGGTGTTTACGAAGAAGTGCGAGAAGAAGGGCGTACCCCCGCTGCGGGCTGTGCTGGTGGATCTGATGCTGCTCGAGGACTGAGAGAGTCCGGCGGGTGGCTGGGCACCTCGTCGACATCGCAACCCGCCCGTAGACCATCGTGAACGACCCCCTTCTCTCAACAGCGACACCGGGTCGGCGGGGCGCAAGTGTGGGGGCCACCGACGTGGGTGGGTCAGAGCGGTTCACAAAGGAGTTGCGCGCCAGGCGGCGGCCGCCGTTCCCACATTGCACCACGAACATCTGGGCCGGCCATGTGGACGGGGTGCGCAGATACCCCTACATTGGTTGGAGTGGCAGGGCTGGATATTGGGGGGATCGGGAAGCAGCTTTGCGACGCTGCGTTTGAAGGCGTCGTCAAGCAGCTGTTGGAGGGCTACGTCGTCATCGGCGGCACCGTGGCTGGCAACGCTGGCGCATACCGGGGGTCGGGTGGCATCGATCTGGTCTGGGACCTCTGGAACGAGCAGTTCTCCGCGTTCACCTATCCCGAGCACGCGCTGACCAGCGGCTCGATGGCCGGGGCCAGTGGCGGAGTGCATGTCGGATTCGGTTTCGGTCGATTCGACAGCGTCCACTCCGCGTGGTCCGGCGAGTTCTATGGGGTCGAGTACTCCGTCGATATTCGAGCCTGGAGCATCCTCAGCATCAGTGGCTCGGTCCAAGGCTTTGCAAGCCCGGACGGAACGATGAAGGGTGGCCTGGTTGGGATCGGCGGCACCGCCAAGGTTCCGGGTTCCGTCACGCAGCTGCTCAAGCTCCCCCTCGGAGGCAGCGTCACCGCTGGTGGAGGCGTCTGGACACCACACGATGCAACGACGCGCCGGCTCGCCGGGCGGCGAAGCAGCGACCTCAAGAGGAACCGCTACTCGTACTTGGACCTCGAAGAGGGCGAGCTCGGTATCGGAAGCCACATGCTTCAGATCATGGGCATGAGTCCGTTGTCGCTCTCGCTCGCCGGCTACGCCGTGGCCGTCGCGATGGCCAAGCGCAACATGGAGGACAAGGGCATCACCGACCGCGAGGAAGGGCTTCGAGACTTGCACCTCAGCCTGTGCAGCGAAGCGTACCGCCGCATCTCCGCCTACCGCCAAGATGTCCCCTCGGGCACAAGCGAAAAGCACTACGGAAACTACAGCGTTCAGCGGACAACCGGCGGCCACTTCGTCATCACCGATACCGTCTCGGTCCCAGCCACCGGCGAGTGGCGCAGCACCCGTCGACTTCATCGTCCCGACGCAACGGTCGTAGGAACGATCCGATACGGACAAGCGATCGGCGGTGCACCCAACGCGTTCATCGATGGCCGCTCCTATCCGATGAGCCGATTCTCGCAAGAGCTCGAGCGACGGACCAACGCGTTGCTGACTCGCTAGCGGTCTCCGCGGGCGGCCGGCTGCTGCACACAGAGCATGCGACTGACCCCTGACCGTCCACAGTTCGAGCCTGCGCCCGACCGCTGGGGCTGGTGAGATAGGCGCCGTACGCGTAGAATCCGAGCGATGGGTGGGGGTTCTGTGCGCGCCGGCGATGCCGACGATTTCGCTCTGCTGAGAGCGTGGCAAGCAGGCGATCGCGCATCCGGAGAAGAGCTCACCCGACGCTACTACGACCGCGTCCTTCGCTTCTTCGCCCTCAAGGCGGAGTTCCAGGCCCAAGACCTCACGCAGCGCACCTTCCTTGCGTGCGTGCAGGCAGCCGCGACCAATCGCGTTGCGACCTCGTTCCGCGCCTACCTCTTCGGCGTGGCCCGACGGCAGTACCAAGACTACCAACGCACCGACGGCCGCCGCGAGTCAGCGATGCGGCGCCTCGATTTTGGGGGTCCGCAGGTCCGGACTTCGGTCAGCCGCCTGATGGCCCGCCGCCAGGAGCAGGTCCTGCTGCTTCAAGCCCTGGCCTGCCTGTCCGAAGAGATGGCCACCGTCGTCCAGCTCTACTACTGGGAGGACATGAGTTCCACGGAGGTCGCTGCGGCTCTGGAGATTCCGGCGAGTACCGTCACCACTCGTCTCGACCGCGCTCGCCAGAGCCTCCGCAAACACATCGGCCAGCTTGGCCACAATCCGCAGGTCATGGCCGCCGTCATGAACGACCTCGATGGCTGGACAAGGTCACTTGTTGGGCCGGACGTTCTCCTGCAGCGAGGTTGAGTGGCGATGGTGGCTCCAGACCTCGACCCCGGTTTCGCGATCGATGTCCGCCCACTGTCGGCCGGAAGCCGGCTGGGTTCGTATCAGATCATCCGGCGCCTCGCGGTCGGCGGCATGGCCGAACTCTACCTCGCCCAGCCGGACGCCAGACACGGCTCCGCGAACGTTGTCGCCCTCAAGCGCGTCCACCCGCACCTGGCTCAGGACCCCGACTTCACAGCGATGTTCGTGCAGGAGGCCGGCATCGCGTCCCAGCTCGAGCACCCCAATGTCGTTCGTCTCATCGAGGTCGGCGACGACCCGCACGAGCACTTCTACGCGATGGAATACTTGCACGGCGAGGACGTTCGGTCCGTGCTTCGCGAGGCGGTTCACCGAGGAGGCATCCCTGTGAACTGCGCCCTCGCGATTGTGGTCGGCGCAGCGCAAGGGCTCGACTACGCGCACGAGTCCGTGGGGATCGTCCATCGCGATGTCGCTCCCTCCAACGTCGTCGTCACCTTCACCGGTGAGGTCAAGGTCGTCGACTTCGGAATCGCCAAGGCTGTAGCTCAAACCCGGCAAACCCGAGCGGGCGTGCTCAAGGGAAAGATCGGCTACATGTCACCCGAGGCGTGTCGGGGCGAGCCAGTCGACCGCCGAGCCGACGTCTTTGGCCTGGGCGTCCTGCTCTACGAGACCACCACCGGCCAGCGGCTGTTCTTTGCGGAGAACCAGTTCGCGATCATGAACAACATCGTGACCGGGACGTTCGATCCTCCGTCGGCCGTGGCTCCGGGATACCCCAAAGAACTCGAGGCGATCGTCCTACGCTCACTCGCCGTATCGAGGGAGGATCGCTATGCGACCGCTCGCGAGATGCACGATGCGCTGCGCCGGTTCGCGGCGAACGCCGGGCTGCGCATTGCGACCGCTCCCCTCTCGCAGTTCATGAACGACCTGTTCGGGTCGCGGGACTACCCCACGGCCGATGCGCTCGTCGAACTTCGCCCATCCGCTCCGACTCGGCGCGGGGTCTCTGGCCTCACCCTCGCCGCGGCGGCGGCGATTCCGGTGGCTCTGGGTCTTGGCGTCGCACTGGGGGGCGGGTTGGCGCGAGACGAGACAGAGGCGATGCGGCTGCAGCCGGTGCTGTCCGCACCGTCCAAGCCGAACGAGATGCCCCTCGAGGCCGAGGCTCGAGCCGCGGCGCCCGCAGAGGCAAAAGCCGAGGACACCATCGTGGGCAACTCGGTGGCAACCCAGTCTGAGGCCAAGCCCTCACCCAAACCATCCCGAACCAAGCGCAAGCGGAAGAAGCGATCCCAACCACGTCCAGCGGCGGACAAGCGCGGTCGGCTGTTCCCAAAGACCTACTATGAGGACCGATGACCGGGATGATCCGGACGTTCCTCAGCCTCTGGCTCGCTGCAGCTCCCGCTTCGGACGACGCTCGGGCTCGGGCGTCCGCGCTCGCCGATGAAGCCGAGACCTTGTGGGCGAACGATGATCTTCAGGGCGCGCAAGAGGCACTCGCGCGGGCCTACCAGCTCGACCCGAACCCGTACTTTTTGTTCGGTCGGGGTCGACTCGCCGCGGAGGCCAAAGACTGCGAATCCGCGGTCGCCTTGATGAGAGAGTTCCTCGAACTCTACCCGGAGGCGGACGGTCACGAGGACGCGCGCGCGGTGATCGAGGGCTGTGGCGAGACGGTCAATCCGCCGACTCCTCCAACTCCGGCCGAGCCACCGCCGCCAATCGTCGCGCCCCCCGAAGCACCCCGGACCGAACCCGCGGACGACCAAACGGTGCGGGCCTGGCATCGAGATCCCGTTGGCGGGATCCTCGTGGGCGCCGGCGGCGTCGGGCTTGCCACGAGCCTGGGTTTGTTTGTCGGGGCGATCGTCGAGCGCAACGGGGCCGAAGACGCGGCCACCACCGATGCGTACCGCGACTCCATTTCGCGGACCCGCGGGTTGGAGACCAGCGGCGTGATCGTTGCGGCAGTCGGAGGGGCCCTCGCGGTCGGTGGGGTCATCCGCTATGTCTTCGTCGCCAAGCGCGACCGAGAGCGACCCCAGCTCAGCCTCGGTCTGACGAAGATCCGATTCTGAGCCCCACTACGGCGCGTATTTCCGGACCCAGAGTCTCCGGCCGTCGACCGCGTCCGTGAATCCAGAGACGGCGATTGTGCGGTCGGGACCGACCGCCACCGCTCGAGCACGGTCCGTACCGCCTGCAGGGCCGTCGTAGCGTTGGGTCCAAAGCATCGCGCCGTCGACGTCATACTTGGTGACGAAGGCATCCTCCCCCTGAACCGGGTCGGTCTCGTACCCAATCGCGATGACCTGGCCCACCGAGTCCACTGCGACGCCGCGGACATCCGCCGGATCCTGCAGGTCGTCGTCGTAGCGTTCCCAATCGAGCGTGCCATCGGGCTGGAACTTGGCAAGCCACGCACGCTCCCCACGCCGTCCGCCGATCGCCAGACCGCCATCGGGCGCCAGCGCGATCCCGTACGCGCTGTCGCTCTGCGATCCGCCGGCGTCGATGACCTCCAACCAGTCCGCGGTCGCCGTATCTCCGCTGACCGACAGCCGTGCGAGCCACGCGTCTCTTCCCTCGTCAGCGTTGTCCATCTCGCCGGCGACGTAGATGCTGTCTCCGTCGACGACGATTGCTTGCGCTTGGTCGAACGCCGTCTCATTGAAGCCGTCTTCGAAGGTCCACCGGACGGCACCGTCGGAGGCTGCATACCCCTGAAGCCAGGTATCGCCCGCTGTCAGACCTGCGACGATGACCTCGTCGCCCGCCCATGCGACATCATTGCCGCGGTCGTTGCCGCTTCCCGCACCGTCGTAGGTCGCCGTCCAACCTTCGGTTCCTTGGGTGTCGTATTGGCGAGTCCACGCGTTCGTCCGCTGGGCAGGCTCGAGATCATCGCGAGTCTCGAACGCCGTCACGAACAGGTTGCCTGCGTCATCGAAGTTGACCTGTCGGCCTTCGTCGGTCCCATCCTCCGGGCTGGCGTGAACGCGTTGCCACTGCGCGACGCCGTCGCGGTTGAAGAACAGCACCAAGACATCGCTCTGCCCATCTTCGACCCGGCCGCCAACGACAGCGACGTCGCCTCTCGGACCGACCGCAACTCCACGAGCCACACTGCCCAGCTCGGGGTGAACGACGTCCCAGAGCACCGTCCCCGATTCGACGCAGTCGGTGTTGCAACCATCACCGTCGACGTCGTTCCCGTCGTCGCAGGCTTCACCGGCCTCTACAATGTCGTTGCCGCACTGGGGCTCGGGACTCCCGGTCTCCGTAACGCTGGTGCTCTCCGACCCCGTCGACCCCGCGATGGTCCCGCTCTCGCCCGAGTCCGTCGAGGTCGGCCCGGCGGTGCCTGTGGTCTCGGGCTCAGCCGGCGCCACACAGCGCTCCGCGAGCGTGCCCGGTGCGAACTCGTCATACCGCTGGCCCGATTCGCAACCGGAGTCGGGATAGCTGCAAAACCCAGTCGGCTGACAGATGCCTTGTTGTTCCCGGCTGCGGCACGCCTCGTTGCTGTCGCACACGTACGGGGAGAAGCGCAGGCACGCGCCCACGGTCAGGCCCGCGCCCGCCAGGACGATGTGGCGGCGCAGCCCCATGCGGGGACTGTACCAAAGATCGCCCTCAGGTCAGGCCCGTCAGCGGACCCGTGCCGTACTGCGTGGCGCCAAACTCGGTGACGTCGTCGAAGCCCAGGGCGTGCGAGATGGAGACGAACAACTTGTTGTGGGGTTCGCCGTTGAAGCTCAGCGAGCGGCCCGTGTTGAAGTAGCCGCCGCCCGACCCTGCGACCACGTAGGGCATGTTGTCAGGGGAGTGCGTGTTCGAACGCGAGTTCTCGCAGCACCACAGGACCACCGAGTTGTCGAGCATCGTGCCCTCGCCGCCCGGCTCTGGAATGTCCTTGAGTCGCTGCACGAGGTACGCGTACTGAGACGCATACCAACGCGCCGCGGCCTGGAGACTGTCCTGCGCTTGGTTGTCTTCGGTTGCGGCGTGGGAGAGCGAGTGCAGTCCATCGTCGTGGTCCCATCCCGGTGCCCACGTGTAGCGTTCGCCCTCCGGCGCGGTGCCCCACAGGATGCTGCCAACATTGGTCAGCCCGCACGCGAGCGCCTGCACGAGGATGTCCATCTGCAGTCGCCCCGCGACCGGCATCATCTCTGCGCCGTACTGCCCGTTGCCACCCACCGAAAAGCCTTCGTCGTTGAGCTCCGGCGGGGTGCAAGTGAAGTCGGAGCTCACCCGATTCTCGATCTCGCGAATCGCCTGCAAGTGGGCTTCGACTTTGTGCTTCTCGCCCTGTCCGAGCTTGGCGTTGGCGATCTCGAGGTCGTCGCGCACAAAGTCGATGACCGACATCCGTCGCGCTCGCAGACGTGCAAGCGCCTCGGCGTTGCCACCCGTCAGGTCCCCAAAGAGCCGATCGAACGCAGCGTACGGATTGCTCTCGACCGGGATCGGCATGGCAGGCCCGTCGTAGGACATGCACGCTCGCAGGTGAGAGACACCCTGGAAGTTCGCAACGCCCAGGTCGAGGCTCCGGAAGCTGTCTCTTATACACATCTCCGAGCCCACGAGACCTCTCTACATCTCG